>JAVRPG010000212.1:0-4501 GCA_032162325.1 Mycobacterium sp.
AAAGCGCATGATCCGATTACGGTGCACCATCGGCAATTATGTCGCCAAGGGTGCGTTGAGCCCTCCCTCTCCAACTAAATTGACTATCGACACGTTAATGGAGTAACTTCAGAGCGTGCTCGATCGATCTGGAGGGGCTATGCGAATTGGCGGTGTGACGGTGCATTCGCTCCTCGACGGCGTCATGCCGGTGCCGCCGAGCGCGCTCTATCCCGACCTGCCGACATCGACCTGGCACGATTTACCCGGCATAGTCGACCGGGACGGCCTGCTTCAGGTGCCGTTCGGCGGATTCCTGGCCACCGACCAGGACGGGCACCGCGTCGTCTTCGATCTGGGCGGCGGTCCCGCGCCCAGACTGCTCCCGGGTGGGGAGCTTCCCGCGGTGCGCGAACTCATGCCGGCCGCGCTGGAGAAGCTTGGCTGCCAGTCCGATTCGGTGACTGACGTGGTGTTCAGCCATCTGCACATCGACCACGTCGGCTGGGCTACCACCGGCGGCCGGCCCACCTTCCCGCGGGCCAGGCACCACATTCATGCTCAGGACTGGAAGCACTTCGTCGTCGACGGCGCCGACGATGCCGTGCGGGAGAAGATCTTTCCGCTCCGCGATGCGACGGAGCTCTGGGAAGGCGACGACGTTTCTCCCTTCGACTGGCTGTGCCTCGTTCACGCACCCGGCCACACGCCAGGCGCCTCCGTTGCCCTGATCGAGTCGCAAGGCGACAGCCTTGCCCTGATCGGTGACCTCTTCCACCACCCGGCGGCACTGGACCACCCGCATTGGCGCTGTGGCTTCGACTGGGACGACGAGGCCGCGGCGTCCACCCGCGTGCAATGGGTACACGAACTGCGTGAGACGCGCACGCCCCTGATTGGGCCGCATTTCCCTGACTTCACGCCGGTGACGCTCCGATGAGAGCAGCTGTGTGCAGGCCGGGCAGCGACCTTTTCCGCATCGAAGAATTGACCATCGACGACCCCCGTCCGGACGAGGTGCTGGTGCGCTTCACTGCGACCGGGCTATGCCACACCGACCTGGAGGTTGCGGCGGGATTCATGCCTACGCCGTTTCCGGTGGTTGCCGGCCACGAGGGAGCCGGCGTTGTCGAAGCAGTCGGCTCCACTGTCACAGGGTTCAGCCCGGGTGACCGCGTGGTGGCCAGCTTCAGTTTCTGCGGAAGCTGCCGAAATTGCCTCAGCAGCCAGCCCGCGTACTGCCCCGATCACTTCTCACTGAACTTCGGTGCCCAGCGCGCCGACGGATCTGTCGGGCTTCGTGATGCTTCCGGAAACCCCGTGCGGGATCACTTCTTTGGGCAATCTTCGTTCGCCGACTACGGACTGTGCCGGCCCAGCAGCCTCATCCCGATACCCGCCACGGCCCCGCCCGACCACATGCTCGCCCCACTGGGCTGCGGCGTCATCACCGGAGCAGGCGCGGTGTGGAACGCACTTAAGGTGTCCTCCGGCAGTACGGTCGCCGTCTTCGGTGCCGGGGCCGTTGGCCTGAGCGCAATCATGGCCGCGGTGGCCGCCGGGGCCGACCGAATCATCGTGAGCGACATCCATTCCTCCCGGCTGGAGCTCGCCCTTCACCTCGGAGCGACCGACGTTATGGACGCCCGCGACGGCGCGGGCGCCGAGCAGGTTCGCGAGCTGACCGGCGGGATGGGCGTGGACTACAGCGTCGAATCCAGCGGAATGCCCGACGTGATGACCCAAGCCGTGGAGTCACTGGCCCCACTCGGAAGCGCCGTGATCCTCGGCATCCCTCCGAACGGTGCAGAGTTGCGCACCAACGCATTTGCACTCCTCGAAGGTCGCACCGTTACCGGTTGCATTGTCGGCCACCAAGCGCCCGCCGTACTCGTGCAGCGCGTTCTCCGCCTACATGACAAGGGCCACTTCCCTCTTGAGGCCATGATCCGCACCTACGCGCTGGACGACATCGACAAGGCCGTGGACGATGCGCGTTCGGGAGCAGCGGTGAAGCCGGTATTGCTCCACTGAACAAGAGGAAACACACATGACCGGACTGCGTTTGTCGGAAGTCGTTCTGCGGACGACCATCTACGACCAACTGTGCGATTTCTACTCGCTGCTGCTGGCTCAGCCGCGCACCGTGGAAATGACCCCGCCACCGTCGGACGACCCCGACGAGCCGTCGCGCATCTCCTTTTTCGACTTCTACTTCGACCCGCCCTACACCCAGCGCATCGCGATATTCGAATGCGAGGACGTCGGCCCCGGCCCAATGTCGAAGGGCCTACACCACTTTCAACTGCGCACACCGACCATCGAAGCGCTCGTCGACCTATACAGCACACTCAAGAACAGCGGGCACCTACCACTCGCGGCGTCCAACCACGGTCCCGGGACGAGCTTCTACTACCACGACCCCGACGCCAACCTGATCGAGCTGTCCTCGCTGAACTTCTCCTCGCGTGACGAGATGCGCAAGTTGATGGCGACCGACGAGTTCAAGAGCAACCCCAACGGCTTCCCGCTGGACCCGGAACGCTTGGTCGCAAGCCGACGATCCGGGCGGGATCTCAGCGAAATGATCTGGGAGAGATGACGCTCACATCGGCGTCCGGACCGAGCGGCGACATCACCGCTGACACCTACGACGTCGTGGTCGTCGGCGGTGGCCCGGTCGGCATCGCGACCGCAATCGAACTGGGCGTCCGTGGGTGGACGGTGCTGGTCGTCGAGCGCGACGACGGTGTGGTCCGCTATCCGACCGCGGAGTCGATCGACACCGCGTCGATGGAACTGCTGCGCCGCTGGGGTATCGCGGAAGCGGTGCTGCGCAGCGGCTTTCCCGCGGACGAGCGGCGCGACATTTCCTTCGTTTCCCGCATCACGACCCACGAACTCGCCCGCTTCCCCCGTCCGTCCAACGCGGACCGGCGCGACACCACCCGAGGGCTGAGCCCCGAGGGCGGTGTGTGGTGGCCGAAGTTCTGGTTCGACCCGACGTTGCGGGCGCGCGCGGCGGCGGAGCCCACGGTGGACCTCCGTTTCCGGTGGACGTGTGAGGGTTTCGACGACGGCATCAACGGAGTCTCCGTTCGGCTCTGCTCGGCCGAGCATGGGCGCCGGACCGTGCGCGCGCAGTTCCTGGTCGCCTGTGACGGCGCCGGCTCGTCGATCCGCAGGACGCTCGGCATTGCGTCGCTGCGGGACTCCGACCACGCCCGGGCGCGGTGGCAAGGGGCCTTCATCAGGCTGCCAGGTCTGCGGGAGCGGATTCCGCACGCCCCCGCGGTGCAGTACTACCTCATCAATCCCCGGCGGATCATCCTCGGTTCACTCGACGGCGGCGACCTGTGGCGCGTCACCTATCCGCTCAAGGACGAGGAGTGCCCCACCCCTTCGGATGTGCGAGCCGCCATCGCCGACGCACTCGACTGCGCGGCCGAGGAGGTCGAGGTGTTCGACACCAGGGAGTGGAGCGGCGACGCGGTGGTGGCCGAGTCCTTCCGGTCCGGGCACGTCCTGTTGGCCGGCGATGCGGCGCACCGGATGTGGCCCTCGGGTGGGCACGGGATGAACACTGGGCTGGGCGACGTAGCCAACCTCGGCTGGAAGCTGGAAGCCGTGCTGTGCGGCTGGGCGCCGGACACCCTGCTCGACACCTACACCGCCGAGCGGCGCCCGCACTGCGAACGGATGGTGCGACGCGCCTGGCATAACTACCGCGCGGACAACGCGATCCTGCCCGACCCGACGCTGGACGATCCCGACCAAGCGACCGCCCGGACACTCCTCGGAGAGCGGATCGCATCGACGCGCCAAACCGAGTGGCGCTCACTGGGTGCCCAACTCGACGTCCGGTATCCCGAGTCGCCGCTGGTCGTTTCCGACGGCAGCCCCGAGCCGGCCGCCGACCCCGAAACGTACGTGCCAACGGCGCGACCGGGACACCGCGCCCCGCACCTCTGGATGACCGACGGACGCTCGGTGCTCGACCTCTTCCGAGGTCACTTCACGCTGCTGAACCTGGCGCCGGCGGCAGACAGCAGCGCACTGCTTGAGTCGTTCCGTAACCGGCGAATACCGGTCGATGTGGAGTGGGTCGACGCCGCGCGGGCTCGCGAGGCGTACGGGCGCGCCATCGCGTTGGTACGTCCGGACGGCATCGTCGCCTGGCGGGGTGACACCTGCCCAATTGACCCGGATCTGGTGGTGGACCAGGTGACGGCCCGGATACGGAGCAGACAATGCTGATCGCGCAGACCAGCGACGGCATCGCGCGGGTGGCGCGGGACGAGCTGGAACTCCTCGACCGCCCCGGTCCGCTGGACGACTTCATCATCGAAGGGCGGCTGGCCGAGCTGGAAGGCCTGAAGACCCGTGGGACGATCGGTTGGGACGAGACCGCGCTCGCGCCGCCAATCAGGCGGCCCGGCAAGGTCATCGTCATCGGCTTGAACTACCGTGACCACGCGGTCGAAACGGGCAATCCGTTGCCCTCCTTCCCGCGCTTCCATCT
>JAVRPG010000213.1:0-2532 GCA_032162325.1 Mycobacterium sp.
TGGAGCTGGTCGCTCGACGCCTGCGCGCCGATCTGGGTCTGCGGGTCCAGCGGGTTGCCCTGGACGATCTTGGCGACCCGCGCCACCGCCTTCTCGATGAAGCGGTCGTAGACCGATTCCTGAACCAGCACGCGGCTCGGGCAGGTGCAGACCTCGCCCTGGTTGAGGGCGAACATCGTGAAGCCCTCCAGCGCCTTGTCCTGGTAGTCGTCGGCGGCTGACATCACGTCGTTGAAGAAGATGTTGGGGCTCTTGCCGCCGAGTTCCAGAGTCACGGGGATGAGGTTCTGGCTGGCGTACTGCATGATCAGCCGTCCGGTGGTGGTCTCCCCGGTGAACGCGATCTTGGCGATCCTGTTTGACGACGCCAGCGGCTTGCCTGCCTCGAACCCGAAGCCGTTGACCACGTTGACCACGCCGGCGGGCAGCAGGTCGCCGATGAGGCTCATCAGGTACAGGATCGACGCGGGGGTCTGTTCGGCCGGCTTGAGCACGACGGCGTTGCCTGCGGCCAGCGCCGGGGCGAGTTTCCAGGTGGCCATCAGGATCGGGAAGTTCCACGGGATGATCTGGCCGACCACGCCGAGCGGTTCGTGGAAGTGATAGGCCACCGTGTCGTCGTCGATCTGGGACAGCGACCCCTCTTGGGCACGGATGGCGCCCGCGAAGTAGCGGAAGTGATCGACGGCAAGCGGCAGGTCGGCGTTGAGGGTTTCGCGGATGGGCTTGCCGTTGTCCCAGGCCTCGGCCAGCGCGAGCGACTCGAGGTTGGATTCGATGCGATCGGCGACCTTGTTGAGGATGTTGGCGCGCTCGGCGGCGGCCGTTTTCCCCCACTGCGATGCGGCACCGTGGGCTGCGTCAAGAGCCTTGTCGATGTCGGCTTCGGTCGAACGCGGCACCTCTGTGAACGGCTGCCCGGTCACCGGCGTCGAGTTCTCGAAGTACTCGCCGCCGATCGGGGGCACCCATTCACCGCCAATGAAATTTCCGTACCGCGACTCATACGACATCAGGGCGTCCGCGGAGCCGGGGCGGGCGTAAACGGTCATCAGTGACTCCCCTCTCGAACGGTGTAACCGAGTTCACACTACGCCCGCGCGCCAGAATGGTTCCCGTGGCTGACGACTCCTATCTGTGGCTCGAGGACATCACCGGCGATGACGCGCTGGACTGGGTGCGCAAGCGAAACGAGCCGACACTGGACGAGCTCGGCGGTGACCGGTTCGAGCAGATGCGCTCCGAAGCGCTTGAGGTGCTCGACACCGACGCACGCATCCCGTATGTGCGACGACGCGGCGAGTACCTCTACAACTTCTGGCGCGACGCGGCCAACCCGCGAGGATTGTGGCGGCGAACCACGCTGCAGAGTTATCGCGGCGAGGAGCCGGAGTGGGACGTCATCATCGATGTAGATGAACTCGCGCGCCGTGACGATGCGAACTGGGTGTGGGCGGGCGCCGACGTCATCGAGCCGGATCACTCGCTGGCGTTGATCAGCCTGTCGCACGGCGGATCGGACGCCGCGATCGTGCGCGAATTCGACATGCGCACGCGCGACTTCGTTGCCGACGGATTCGAATTACCGGAGGCGAAGACGCGGATCAGCTGGGAAGACGAGAACACCGTGCTGCTCGGCACCGACTTCGGGGACGGTTCGCTCACCGAGTCCGGGTATCCGCGGCTGGTCAAGCGATGGCGTCGCGGGCAGCCCCTTGAGAAGGCCGAAACGGTGTTCAGCGCCGCAAGCACCGATGTCGTCGTCGCGGCATCAGTCGACCGCACACCGGGTTTCGAGCGGACGATGCTGGGCCGCGCCATCGATTTCTTCAACGACGAGGTCTACGAACTGCGCGGCGGCGAGTTGATCCGCATCGACGCACCGACCGACGCCACCGTATCGGTGCATCGCGACTGGCTGCTGATCGAGCTGCGCACCGACTGGTACACGGGCTCGGCCGAGTATGGAGCGGGCTCGCTGCTGGCCGCCGACTACGACGAATTCCTGGCCGGCACAGCACAACTGCAGGTCGTCTTCGAACCCGACGCGCATACCAGCCTCAACCACTACGCGTGGACCCGCGACAAGCTCGTGGTAGTCACGCTGGTCGATGTCGCCAGCCGCGTCGAGATCGTCACCCCGGGATCGTGGCGGGCCGAGCCGGTGTCGGGCATTCCGGAGAACACCAACACGGTGATCGTCGACGTCGACGAGCACGGCGATGAAATGTTCCTCGACTCAAGCGGATTCGACACGCCATCGCGACTGCTGTACGGGTCGGCCGGTGGCGCACTGGAGGAGATCAAGCGGGCGCCGTCGTTCTTCGACGCCGCCGATCTCGAAGTCAACCAGCACTTCGCGACCTCGGACGACGGAACCGCGATCCCGTACTTCGTGGTCGGTCATCGACATCTGGAGGCGCCGGGCCCGACGCTGCTCGGCGGATACGGCGGTTTCGAAGTGGCGCGAACACCGGGTTATGTCGGTGTGCTGGGCCGGCTGTGGCTGGCGCGCGGAGGTACCTATGTGAT
>JAVRPG010000214.1:0-6441 GCA_032162325.1 Mycobacterium sp.
TGCCGGGCGGAAAGTCCAGCGTCAATCGTTTGCGCTTTACGACCTGGCGAAAGCTTCGAAGTCAACACCGGCGATGACGTTGGGCTGAATGCTCGCTCGCCTCGGTCGGCGGTGGCCATCTCCGACACGAAGTTTTGCGACCCTCGGATGTCGTCTTATTCGAGACATCGTTAGTCGGTGCGGCAAGCGCGCCACGGCTCTCTTCGACGGCCTTCTAGCGCAACTATCCAACTTCTGGTCTTTATGGCGGATCCGCCGTCTTCCGCCATTTCAAATCGGAATTCGCCACGGAAAATCGGAACCTACAACGAATGCCGCGAGCTGTTGACCGTCGATCTGCTGCACATAAGCTACTCTAATGTAGATGAAGAATCATTAGCTGTACTGATGTGCCCAGGTTGCCTACCGTCGATGGCATGAGTTCGCCCCTGGTCCTCGGCTTCATCGCCTCCTTCACCCTGATAGCCGCGATCGGCGCGCAGAACGCCTTCGTGCTGCGCCAGGGCATCCGCCGCGAGCACGTGCTGGCGGTGGTGGCGTTGTGCACCGTCTCCGACATCGTCCTCATCTCGGCTGGCATCGCCGGCATCGGCGCGCTCATCAGCGCCCACCCAAGCGCACTGAACATCGCCAAGTTCGGTGGCGCTCTGTTTCTCGTCGGCTACGGACTGCTGGCCGCGCGGCGCGCTTGGCGGCCCTCGTCACTGACCCCGTCAGAAAAGGCGCCCGCCCGGCTGGCTGAGGTGCTCGTGACCTGCGCTGCCCTAACCTTCCTCAATCCGCACGTCTACCTCGATACCGTGGTGCTGCTCGGCGCGCTCGCCAATGAGCACCGCGACGAGCGCTGGCTGTTCGGGGTTGGCGCCGTCTCAGCCAGCGCAGTGTGGTTCTTCAGCCTCGGCCTAGGCGCGCGCCGGCTATCGGGACTCTTCTCGAAACCGCTAACCTGGCGCATCCTCGACGGACTGATCGCCGCCCTGATGATCGGACTGGGTGTGTCGCTCGCGGTGTCGTGACATATTGGCTGTATGGGGGCAGCGATCGAATCCCTTGGCCTGCGCGAGCGCAAGAAGATCAGGACCAAGGAGACCATTCAACGCGAGGCGTACCGGCTCTTCGACGAGAACGGCTACGCCAACACCACCGTCGAGCAGATCGCCGAGGCCGCCGAGGTGTCGCCGAGCACGTTCTTCCGGTACTTCCCATCCAAGGAACTCGTGCTGATGGCTGACGACCTCGATCGGGTGACCATCGAGGCGCTGGCCCGGCAACCTGCAGATCTAACCCCGTTGCAGGCGTTCCGCCGCGCGTTCGACATCACGGTGGTGACCGTGTCGGAGCGCGAGTGGGGATTGGAACGCGCCCGGCAGCGGCTCGTCTTCTCGATACCCGAACTCAAGGCCGCGCAGTTCGACGCGTACGGCCGGATCATCACGCTGCTTGCCGAAGCCGAGTGTCAACGGACCGGGCGCGTCGGCGACGACTTCGAGGTGCGCGTTTTTTTCGGTGTGCTTGCCGGAGCGTTGATGGCCGTGATCGACCGCTCGCCGGGTGAGGTAGATCAGCTCTACCGCGCGCTGGACTTCATCGAATCCGGGATGCCAGTGCAGTGACGCCACCCCAGAAGGCCGTCTTCATCACCGGAGCCGCCGCAGGGATCGGCCGTGCGACTGCGCTGACGTTCGCGCGAAACGGATTCACGGTCGGTGGCTACGACATTGACGAAGTCGGCCTCAAGACTTTGGCCGACGAGATCGACGATCTCGGTGGTGCGGCGCACACCGGACACCTCGACGTCACCGACTCCGCCGAAATGGCGCAGCGGGTGGGCGAATTCGCCAAGGCGGCCGGTGGCCGGCTCGACGTGATGATCAACAACGCCGGCATCCTGCTGGCCGGCCGCTTCGAAGACATCGACGTCGCCAGGCACCTCAAGGAGATCGACATCAACACCAAGGGCGTCGTCAACGGACTGCACGCCGCGTTCCCCTACCTGCGCGACACGGCCAACTCGGTCGTCGTCAACCTCGCCTCCGCATCGGCGATCTACGGCCAGGCCGAGCTCGCCAACTACAGCGCCACCAAGTTCTTCGTCCGCGGCATCACCGAGGCACTCGACATCGAATGGCAGCGCCACGGCATCCGGGTGATCGCGATGTGGCCGTTGTACGTGCAGACCGCGATGACCGACCACATCAAGACCGGCACGACCGAGTCACTCGGCATTCGGTTGACCGCCCAGGATGTCGCCGACGCGATCGCCAAGGCCGTCGAACCGTCCTGGCTGCGCCGGGCCATCCATCAGGTGCACTTCCCGGTCGGTTCCCAGACCAAGGTCATGGCGGCGGGCGCGCGGTTCTCGCCCGCATGGCTGACCCGTCTGGCCGGCAAGCGGCTCGCGCAGTCCTGAGTTCACCTGCCGGACAACCTTCTGGGACACGATGGCCGCGTGGCGGACATCGACTTCTCCCTGCTGGATGTGCCGCGCGACGTACCACCTGACGATCCCGAGGCCTATCTGCGCACCGCGATCGCCTGGCATTTCGGCGCTGACACGGGTTCGCCGTTCTGGGTTCGCGCGGCGCAGGGCCTCGACTTCGATCCGCTGACCGAGGTGCAGACCTTCGCCGACCTTCGCCGGTTTCCCCATCTGGTCGACGAACTGCGCGGCGTCCCCGTCGAGGACCTCATCCCCCGCGGCTATGGCTCACCGGCGCCGATCCCCCGCATCTTTGAATCGGGTGGCACCACCGGCGCGCCGAAACGCTCGGCGCAGCTGCCGGACTGGGTCGAGCAGGTCACCCGCTGGCAGGTCGAGGATTTCACCGCGGGCGGCTACGTGCCGGGTCGCGGGCTGGCCTGTCTGATGCCGAGCGGGCCGCACGGGGTGGGTCATTTCGACCGGGTGGTTGCCGAACGGCTGGGGTCGGTGTTCCACCCGATCGACCTGGATCCCCGCTGGGTCAAGAAGCTCGCTGCCCGAAACACGACGTCGGAGATGGCCGCCTACGTCGACCACGTGCTGGAGCAGGCGAGGCACATCCTGGAGACCCAGGACGTCGTAAACCTCCACGCGACACCACCGTTGGTCGAAGCGATCGCCCGCGACGGCGGTCTCGTCGACTTGGTGAACAGCAAGATCCGCTACCTGCTGCTCAGTGGTGCCCACGTGGATATGGACACCCTCGACCTGCTCCGCGACGGCTTCCCGAACACCGCGATCGCCATGGCGTTCGGAAGCACGATGGTGCTGTCGCAGGCGGCCACCCGCACGGACGGCGACTCGTTCATCTTCGACCCGCGCTCGCCCTACGTCGTCTTCTGGGTGATCGATCCCGAGACGGGTGCCGAGGTGCCGTACGGACACCGCGGCCAGGTGGTGATGAACCACATCAGCAAGGGCATGTTCATCCCGAACAACCTGGAACGCGACACCGCGATCAGGGTGCCGGGACCCGAAGGCCACGTTGGCGATTCGATCAGCGAGGTCGCACCCGTCGCGGTCTTCGGCGGCGAGCGTGTCATCGAAGGCGTGTACTGACCGATGACAGGCGACCTGGTGGACCTCGCCGCGCTCGGGCCCGACGGTGAGTATCGGACCCGCAACCGGGAGATCATCAAGGACACCGCCGGCGTGCCCGTGGCGGAATCATGCGTCGTGCCAAGGCTATTCGTCAACAGGGCCATCGACGCGCAGCGCAGGCTGCGACCCCTCCCTGCCGCGCAGCGTGAGGCCGCGCTGGCGCGGGCCGCCGACGCCTTCGTGTCGTCGACGATCGCCGGACTCGACTTCGACACTTACGTCGAGCTCACCTGCCGGGTATCCGGCCTGCCGATGACAGCGGCCCGCGCGGGTGCCCACGCCGTCGCCGAATCCCTGACCACCGCATGCGAGGCCGTCCGTCCGGCCCGGCCATCGGGTGCCAGCCCCGACTGGCGCGAGCTGAGCACCCTTGCCGGCGGCGCGGTCTGGGTAAGGCGTGGCGAGGTGCTCGCGGTCCATGCGCCGGGCAACGCGCCCGGCGTGCACGGCCTCTGGCCGCAGGCTCTTGCGCTGGGCTACCGGGTGGCGATCCGTCCGTCGCGGCGTGAACCCTTCACCGCCCATCGGCTCATCCATGCGCTGCGGCAGACGGGTTTTCGGGCCGCGGACGCGTTGTATCTGCCGACCGACCACACCGTCGCCGACGATGTCATCCGGGCGGCCGACCTGGCCATGGTCTACGGCAGCCAGGACGTCGTCGACAGATACGCACAGGATCCGCGAGTGCTCACCAACGGGCCCGGCCAGACCAAGATCCTCATCACCGCGGAGTACGACTGGCGCGAGTACCTCGACGTCATCGTCGACTCGATAGCCAATCTGGGCGGGATGGCGTGCGTCAACGCCACGGCCGTGCTGTACGAGGGCGACGCCGCGCCGCTGGCGCATGCCATCGCCGAGCGGTTGTCGACGATCGAGCCGCTTCCGAACACCGACGAACGCGCCGTTCTGCCAACCACTTCCGTCGACGCGGCGCGGGCAGTCGCTTCTCACGTCGCGGAAAGGGCCGCCGGGACGGTTGCGGTTCTGGGTGCCGATCAGGTGGTGGCCGACCTCGGCGGCGGGTTCGCCGCCCTGCGCCCGGCCGTGCACCTGCTGGCCAGCCCCGACCCGGCCAAACTCAACGTCGAACTGCCTTTCCCCTGCGTCTGGGTATCTCCCTGGTCACGGGCGGACGGCATCGTGCCGCTGCGAAACTCACTGGTGCTCAGTGCGATCACGGGCGATGACGAACTGGTCGATGAGCTGGTGACCGAGCCGACGGTGACCAACGTGTACCGCGGCCGCCACGCCACTCACTACTCCGCACCGCATATCCCGCACGAGGGGTTCCTTGCGGACTTCCTGATGCGTAACAAGGGCTTCATCCAGGGCTAGGTCTGGCACACTTCTGCCATGTTCCGAATGACGGTCGAGGACATCTTTGTGATCCGCAACCGCGGCGTGGTCGCGACCGGCCGTGTGGAAGGCGGCCGCGGCCGGCGAGTTTCCTCCGATCGAACAGACGGGTTTCGTCGTCTGATTTTCGGTTCGCGCTGATCGCAACCGGTGACGCCTATGAGGCGGCTGGATAGATTCCGCCCATGAGCGATGAGCCTGCTGGGCGGAAACTGAATATTAACGAGGACTGGCTTGCCGTCATCGTCGGCCTGGCGCTGCTTGCACTGGTGCTCGCAGGCGCGATCCCGGGCAGCGTGATCCCGTGACGGAGCAGACCACCGCGGACGCGGGGAGCGAGAAAACACCCGAAACCCGCACCGAGGAGGCCCCCTCCCCCGGGATCGGCTACGCGGTCGCCGGTGTGCTCGTCGTCATTGCGCTCGGGGCCGCGACCCGCTTCCTCGAGGCGCACGTGCCGCAGTGGTCGGCCGGGACTCCGTTCGCCAAGGTCGCCAAGTCGATCGAATTCCCGGTCTACGCAATCGCTTTGGGCCTACTGGGCAACGCAGTGCTGAGCAAGCTGGCGCTGCGGGACGCGTTCTCGAAGGGATTCCGCACGGAGTTCTTCATCAAGACCGGACTGGTGCTGCTCGGGGCGTCGATCAACCTCAAGGTGCTCGTCACCGCGGCCGGACCGGCGATCATCCAGGCGTTGCTGCTGATCTCCATCGTGTTCGGCTTCACCTGGTGGCTGGGCGGCCGGCTCGGGCTCGAGGACAAGCTGCGGGCGCTGCTGGCGTCGGCCGTCTCGATCTGCGGGGTAAGTGCGGCCATCGCGGCCGCGGGCGCGGTGCAGGCCAAGCGTGAACAACTCGCCTACGCCGCATCGTTGGTCATCGCGTTCGCGCTGCCGTCGATCTTCCTGCTGCCCTGGCTCGCCGACGTCTTCGATCTGTCGGATGCGGTCGCAGGCGCGTGGATCGGCGGCAACATCGACACCACCGCGGCCGTCGCGGCGTCCGGCGCGATCGCCGGTGAGAACGCCCTGCAGATCGCCACCATCGTCAAGACGACCCAGAACGCGTTGATCGGCGTCGTCGCGATCGGGCTGACCGCCTACTTCGCGCTGAAGATCGAACGCAAGTCTGCCATGGAACAAGACGGAGCGGCCCGTCCTATCCTTCGCCAATTCTGGGAGCGCTTCCCGAAGTTCGTGCTCGGCTTCATCGCCGCGTCGATCATCGGCACCCTATATGTGCAGTGGGCCGCGAACGCCAAAGGCGCGGCAGCCACCATCGCCACCGTCAACGACCTGCGCACCTGGTTCCTGATCTTCGCATTCGTGTCGATTGGCTTGGAGTTTTCGCTGAAGGGTCTGAAAGAGGCCGGTTGGCGGCCGATCGCGGTGTTCGCGTCGGCGACAGTCGTCAACATCGTTGTCGCACTTGGCCTGGCCACGGTGTTGTTCGGTAACTTCCAGATTGGTTAGCGGTTAGGCTCGCCGGGTGCGTGCTGCG
>JAVRPG010000215.1:0-5122 GCA_032162325.1 Mycobacterium sp.
CGTCTCCAAGCCGGTGGTCGGCTACGTTGCGGGCTTCACCGCTCCCGAGGGCAAGACGATGGGCCACGCCGGCGCCATCGTGTCGGGCTCGTCGGGCACCGCCCAGGCCAAGAAGGAGGCACTGGAGACGGCGGGCGTCAAGGTGGGCAAGACGCCGTCGGAGACCGCCCGCCTGGCCAAGGAGATCCTGCAGAGCCTGTGACAATCGCCGCGGTTTCGTTGCGCTCGAGCCGCGGTCAGAACGCCCAACTGCCCCTTGGGGATACGACGAAACCGTGGTGGTCCCCGTCGATGCAGGCAAGCAGGTCGTCGTCGCCGACGGCGCAGCCGGAGTCGTTGACGACGAGCCGCTGACCGGCCGGCAGCACCTTTACCGAGTCGTCGACCGTCGACGTGGTCAGCCAAAACTGGAATGGGCCGTTGGACGGCTCTCGAAGCACAGACTCGGTGCGGGATGCGCCCTGGTGTTCTTGGCCGTTGGCATTGACGGGGAATCCGGGCATTCGATGGCTGTTACACGAGATGTCGCCGAGTGCTCGCGCTCCGTACACGTAGGCGAAGCACGACACTCCGCTGTCGGTCCTGAACGCGACGTACTTGTCGTGATGCCAGTTCGCGTCAGAGTATGAATTCAGATCGGCAGCGGTGAACTCGTTGAAGTCCGGGAAGGCAACCATCCCGGGGGGAGTCGATATGTTGGGCGGAACATGCGCCTGCTGGGCCGCCGACTGTGACTTACTGGTATCTGGTTGCGGCGGCTGCGATGCTTGGGAGCCGCATGCGGCGAGCGCGGCCGCCGAGGCGACGGCGAACGTCACAAATCGCATCAGAACGCCCAACTGCCTGATGGCTGCAGGACGAAGCCATGGTTGTGCCAAGTATCGATGCACGCCGTGAGATCGGCCCTGCCGACGACGCAGGTGGTGCCATAGGCCTCGAACGTCAGCTTCTGTCCGGGGTTCAGCAAGGTGTCCGTCGGCGGCGCACACGGCCGGTCTGAAGATTCGAATTTGAATGGCTCTGAGCGAGAAGCCATTTCATTCGTCTGCACGACCGACGGGCACCCGGTACCTTCCCCGCTCGGGATGCCCGGCAGATTTCCTCCGCACCATTTGGTGCTCCCTATCGCACACGAGATGCCATCGGGTGTGCTGAAGTAGGCGTAACCGTTGGCGCCTCGATCCGGACGGGTGTAACTGCCGGGGTCGGGTACCTCTGTGAAGCTGGTCAGGTCCGGGAATCCGGGAGGCGCTGCGTTGGCGTGTGCGGACATGACCATCGCGGTCAGCCCGGCGACCAGGGCAGCTACCGCGATGAGCCGCGTTGGTGCCGTGCGGGTGCTCCTCATATCGTCCTCTCCCAGGGTAGTGGTGTCGCTCGTTCGCCAATGCGTCAGATCCCTTACGGGGGTATCTGAGTGGTTTCAAGGTGTCCATCGGTTCCTTCGTCAGTGCTGAACTGACACGCTCGTTGTGTACGTCTTCGGGTTGTATGGCTTCGGCGGCTGCCCGTGCCACCCCTGCGGGTCTTCCCAGGTGCTGACCCGCAGTTCGACCTTCTCAACGCCGGTGACCGGGTCGTAGGTGGTGTCCACGACGGTCGGACCGTACGGGGGTGCGCCATTCGGCCAGTTGGGTTGTGCGCCCGGCGGGAACAGATTTGTGGGCTGAGCCGTGAGCAATCCTTCGGGAGTGCTGGCGGTGATCGCACTGATCGGCTGCTGATTGCCGCCAGGAACGATGTTGTCCGAGCCGACCAGCATGAAGCCACCGCCCTTGAGGGCGACGAGCTGACTCTCGCGATCGCCGGGCGAGCCCTTGATCTCGCCGACGGGGCGCACCGTGTTCACCCACGCGTTCGGGTTCGCCGGGTCGATGGGGTCGGACGTGTAGAGCATTCGCGTCCTGCTGTGGGGGTCTGGGTTGCCGACGATGACCATGCGGTTGGTCTTCGGATCGTATGCGCCGCTGGCTTGTGAGATCCCGGGGAGAACTCCGACGCTCTTCGACGGGTCCGACAGGTCCACCACCGTGGTGTCGGGAACTGCATACCCATCCTCGGGTTTGCGGTCGTAGGGCACCTCGCCGTAGAGGGCGTACTGCTTACCGTCGGGTCCGACGATGGTGCCCGTCGGCAACGGTCGGACTTTGGGATCCTGACCGGGTTCGTTACCGACGTCCAGCGGGTTCTTCTCGCCGTTGAGCGTCGGATAGCCGTGTCGTCCATCGCCGCTGATGACGACGTCGCTGCCGGGCAGCGTGGCGTTCAGGTCGGCCTGGTCGTCCTGGTATTGCAGCGGTCCCGCTGGACCCGTGATGGTCGGATCGCCGGGCGTGGCGGCGGGTGAGCCCGGGCCGCTCGGCCCGCCCATCTCGAAGTCGCGCAAGGCCTCGGAGAGGGGTTTGAGCGTCGCGGCAATCCGTTCGTCGTCCGCTGCCAGACGGAGGGCGTCACCCTGGATGTCGGCTTGCATCTGCGACCCCTGGATGCGACGCAGCACGCTGAGCGGGATACCGAACACCGGTGGCATCCGGTCGGTGACCTTGAGTTGCTCGCTCACCGAGAAGAACTGTTGCTCGGCGTTGCCTATCGCGGCGAGCGTGACGCGCTTGTCGCCGGTGAGTGTCGTCGCGCCGTTCCCGGCGATCTGTGCGGCCTGCCTGAGGTTGTCGGCCGCGCCGCGGACGGCGACCAGTTGGGTGAACACGAGGTCGCGGGCCGCGTCCGCCGAAGTCCCCTCCCACGGCGCGCTGCCGATCGATTGCACGGCCCGGTTGAAGACGTCCTCGGTGCGGTCGGCTTGTGCGCGCCACTGCGTCGCAGCATGCTCCAAGTGATCGACGCGCCACGACTCGATCCGCGACCGAGTGGGCATGCTCACCATCGCCGGGCCTCCTAGCGCGGCATGGTCGTCGAAAGCCGCTGCGCGCCGGCTGAGTCCGTCGCTTCGTAGGCCCGGGCCGCCGCGGCTACCGACTCCGCGAAGCCGAGGAGGTGGTCGGCACACGTTCCAGTCATGTGGTCGGCCGATGTAGTGAGCTCGGAAACGGCCTTCCCGCTTGGTTGGTCCGTCGCCGGCATCGACTCGGGCACGGTGCCCAAACGTGTCAACTCGTCGCTCAGCTGCGCGAACTCGCGAGCCACGGCCTCCAGTGCGGCTCTGTCCACCCCAAGGCCCGGTCCGGTCACCATTTCACCTTAATGGGGCTGACCTGCGGCGACTGACGCCAACTCGCGGCACCCGATTGGGAACACGTTCCAGTTATCGATTAGCCTGACGAACTAACACTCGTCAGGAGGTCTGTAATGGTCGATCCGCGGACTCCGGTGCTCGTCGGCGTCGGCCAGTTCACCGAGCGCATCGACGACGCCGACTACCGCGGCATGTCCGCCGTCGACTTGGCGACGGCAGCCGCGCGGGCCGCGCTGTCCGATACCGGGGTCGACGCGGCCAAGGTCGCTGCGGCGATCGACACGGTGTTTGGGCTGCGGCAGTTCGAGATCTCCGGGCCCATGCCTGCGGCGCTGGGCAAGTCCAACAACTACCCGCGCTCGGTGATGAATCGACTGGGTGGCGATCCGGCTCGCGTGGTGCTCGAACCTGTCGGCGGGCAAAGCCCGCAGAAGCTCGTCACTGAGGCGGGCAGCGCGATCCTGACGGGCGACGCCGACGTCGTGATGATCATGGGCTCCGAACCGGGGTCGACGGCGCGCTACTTCGCCAACCGCGACGACAAGCCCGAATTCACCGAGCACGTCGAGGGCCAGCTCGAGGACCGCGGTCACCAGATCTACAGCTACATCGACGAGTACACCGTGCAACATGGTTTGACCGGAGCGCCGGTCCAGTACGGGCTGCTGGAGAACGCCCGCCGCGCGCGGCTCGGGCTGAGCGTGGCCGACTATCGCCGAAAGATGGCCGAACTCTTCGCCCCATTCTCGAAAGTGGCTGCGAAGAACCCGTTCTCGTCCTCGCCGGTGGAGCGTTCGGTCGACGAGATCGTCACCGTCAGCGACGACAATCGGATGATCTGTGACCCGTACCCTCGCCTGCTCGTCGCGCGCGATCAGGTCAACCAGGGCGCAGCGGCAGTGATAGTGTCGGTCGAGGCGGCCCGTCGACTCGGCGTGCCGGAGGACAAATGGGTGTACTTGCACGGCCACGCCGACCTGATCGAACAGGCGGTGCTGGATCGCGTCGACCTGGGTGCCGGCCCTGCGTCGGTGATGGCCGTGCGAGAAGCTTTGCGGGTGGCCGCAATCGGCGTCGACGACATCGCCACCTTCGACCTGTACAGCTGCTTCCCGTTCCCGGTCTTCGTCATCTGCGAGGGTCTCGGTATCGACGGTGACGATCCGCGCGGCCTGACGCTCACCGGCGGACTGCCGTATTTCGGCGGCCCAGGCAACAGCTATTCACTGCACGGTATCGCCGAGACCGTGAGCGAAATGCGCGAGGCGCCAGGGCAATTCGGCTTCGTAGGTGCCAACGGCGGCATCATGAGCAAGTATTCGGTTGGCATCTACTCCACCGAGCCCGCCGAATGGCGGACCGACCGCAGCGAAGTCCTGAAGGAGGAGATCGCCGCGTTGCCGAAGGTTCCCGTCACGCGGAACCCCGATGGCCCCGCAACGATCGAGACCTACTCGGTGCGCTACGACTGGCCGATTCGCACGGGGATCATCGTCGGGCGCCTCGATGCCGACGACTCACGTTTCATGGCCACCACCGAGGACGACGACCTGGTGGCGCTGATGTCGGATGGTGATCCGCTCGGCGCTGCGATCAGCGTGTGGTCCACCGAGCACGGAAACCGCGCCTCGCTGGCCTAGACGCAATGGGCGTAGCGGGCCGAGTCATGTGTATTGCCCACCTCGCAGCGACAATGTCGCTGACTGTCTTGATTGGCTATCTACTTGGCGACATTGTCGCGCAGAGGTGGGCACAGAGCAGTGAACCCAAAGCGCTAGACCGCGGCGGCCAGCTTTCCGGCCAGCCGCTCGACGTAGCCTGCGACCTCCGCCTCGGACTTGTCGGGCAGGCCGAACAGCACCTCGGTCACGCCGAGGTCGGCCCACCGGGCCAGCTTCTCGGGATCCGGCTTGAAGTCCAGCGCGACGA
>JAVRPG010000216.1:0-5254 GCA_032162325.1 Mycobacterium sp.
GCATCGAACTCAGCCGCGATTTCGTGGGTTTCCCTGTCCGATAGTGCAATTGGCCCGTTGAGTGCAATGAGGGGAGAATAACCGGTGCGGGGCGCCTCGTAAGCGTAGCCGGCGCGCAGCCAAGCGATCACCGACCAAAAGGCTGTGCGCAACCGCTTCCTTGGTGGGGCGACAGCATCGCTCCGCGCGGGCCGGTGGTGAGTGTGGCTACGCATTTATGGGCACGCTGAGCTCGTCAAGTAGGTGACGGACACGGCGCTCGATCTCGTCGCGGATGGGGCGTACCGCCTCGACGCCCATCCCGGCAGGGTCGTCGAGCTTCCAGTCCTCGTATCGGCGGCCCGGAAAGACCGGACAGGCGTCTCCGCATCCCATGGTGACGATGACATCGGCGGCTTGCACGATCTCATCGGTCCACGGCTTGGGGTACTCGTGGGAGATATTGATGTCGCGTTCGGCCATGGCCTCGACCGCGGCGGGGTTGACCTGATCGCCCGGTTCAGATCCACCCGACCACGCAACGGCGGCGTCACCGGCCAAGTGCGTGAAGAACCCCATCGCCATCTGGGAGCGTCCCGCGTTGTGGGTACATAAGAAGAGCACGGTGGGTTTGCCGTCGTGATGCTTGCCTTCCACTCTTGCAAGTGCCTGAAGTCGTTGCCGTGCAAAGCGTTCGGCGAGTAGGGGTAGAAACCGCGCTATCGATGCCCGATGGGCGAACTGGTCGTAGGAAGAGTGCAGGAAACTTTCGATGGTCTCCACCCCGAACATGTCGCCGAACTCTCGCTGCAACCGCGTTGCTGCTGTCTTCAGTGCAAGCCTTTGGTCGATGGTTAGGTCGGTGCGCAGGTGGGACTCGGCGGCGGTGTTATCGGTGATTACTGGACCTCTCCTCAGTTGGGTTGCAGGCGCGGTGCGAGATGGTTGATCCGCGGGATCAGCTCCTCCAGGACCCGGTCGAACGCGTCCTGCAGTTGGGTGCGCGCAGGGTCGGGTATCGCCCAGTGGATGCGCGGCAGGCTGGCGGATAGTTCCTCGTGCGCGTTGTCGCACACCGCGACGATGAAATCGCCGGGAGCAAGTACATCGTCAACGTGTCGGGGGGCGCGCGGCTGCATCGGAAGGTTGTGCCGCCACGCTGCGGCCAGTGCTCCCGGATGGACCTCGGCTGCGGGATGTGTGCCGGCCGATGCGGCAGGAATGGAACTACGTCGATTCCAGATCGCCGAAGCCAACTGACTGCGCGCCGAGTTTTGCGTGCACACAAACACCACACGGTTCGCCTGCTGGGCGACTGCTGGCACCAGTGCCTCGAGCGTGTCTGTGTTTATCCGTAGGTACGCGCGTCGGCGATCGCCCTCGGAGCGGATGCGTCGAACAACACCTGCTTTCTGCAGTACGGCTAGATGGTGAGCAACCAGGTTGGAAGGCATGGACAACAGCCGTTGGATTTCGGACGGCGACGCATCGCTCACCAACAGACGGTCGACGATTGCCAACCGGCCCGCGTCCCCCAGTGCCGCGTGGATTGACGCGCGCGTCACGGCATTTCGCGGTAGCTCAACACACATTGACTCAATGATTGCTGAGTGAACTCAAAAGGTCAATCATGTGCTGCGGATTCGTCGACCCAAACGCGTTGCCGGTTCATCTGGCGTTCATGATCAATAGGGGGGATGTTCACAGCAGCCACCTAGGTTTCAGCCGAGCAGCGATCGGATCTGCTCGGCGGAAGGACATTCCATTGCTTGCCCTGACTCGGGGTGGCGGTAGCGTCCGTCGCCCCTCACATTTCAAAGGAGCTACGTGAAGCACAACCGAATCGGTGCTGCGGTGAGCATTCTCGCCGCGGGCGCCCTTCTGCTTTCGGCCTGCGGCAGCGACGCGAACACAGGTGGCACCGGCGCAACGACGGCCGGCGGCGGAACCGCCGGGGATGTCGCGTCCAAGGTCAGCTGCGGCGGCAAGAAGTCGCTGAAGGCCAGCGGCTCCTCCGCACAGGCCAACGCCGTGACCCGGTTCGTGACTGCCTATGAAACGGCGTGCTCGGGCTACACGCTCAACTACACCTCCAGCGGATCCGGAGCAGGTGTCTCGGAATTTGTCGGTGGACAGACCGATTTCGGTGGCTCCGACTCACCGTTAAACGCCGAGAAGGGCGAGGTCGACAAGGCCAAGCAGCGCTGCGGCGGCGCCGACGCATGGAACCTGCCGACGGTGTTCGGTCCGATCGCCGTCACCTACAACCTGCCGGGCGTCGACGGCGTGGCTCTGGATGGACCCACCCTCGCCAAGATCTTCAACGGCGCGGTGACCACCTGGAACGCGCCCGAGATCACGGCACTCAACGCAGGCAAGACCTTGCCGGGCGACAAGATCAACGTGGTGTTCCGCAGCGACGAGTCCGGCACCACGGACAACTTCCAGAAGTACCTCGACGCTGCATCCGACGGTGCGTGGGGTAAGGGCGCCGGCAAGACCTTCAACGGCGGCGTCGGCGAGGGCGCCAAGGGTAATGAGGGAACTTCTGCGGCGATCAAGAGCACCGCGGGAGCGATTACGTACAACGAGTGGTCGTACGCGACGAAGCAAGGCCTGCAGATCGCGGACATCGTCACCTCGGCGGGTCCCGACCCGGTGAAGCTGTCGGTGGAGAGCGCAGGCAAGTCGATCGACACGGTCACGGTCAAGGGCCAAGGCAACGACCTCGTTCTTGACACGTCCTCGTTCTACAAGCCGACCGCGGCGGGCGCGTACCCGATCATTCTGCCGACCTACGAGATCGTCTGCTCGAAATACCCGGACGCCGAAGTGGCTCCGGCCGTCAAGGCGTTCCTGACCGTAGCGACGACCGACGGCCAGAAGGGCTTGCAGGAGGCCGGCTACATCCCGGTCCCTGACACGTTCAAGGCCAAGCTGACCGAAGCCATCAACGCCATTTCCTAGTCAAAGGCAGCAATGAGTTTGAGGCCTGACCCGACGGCTGTGGGCTCGTCAACAAAGGGGGCGAGCCCACAGCAGATCGGGGATACTGCAGAGATGTCGACGCAAACGCCGCCGGCCTCGGCCCTGAAGGGCCACCGCCGGTGGGGCGACACGATCTTCTACTCCATCGCAATTGCGGCGGGCGCGACGATCATCGGCGCAATTGCGCTGATGGGCATATTCCTGTTGATCCGAGCGGTTCCGTCGCTGGCCGCGGACAACGTCAACTTCATCACCAGTTCGGAATTCGTCACGACCGACGAGAACAACCTGCGCTTCGGCATCGCCGATCTCTTCCGGGTCACCGTGCTTAGTTCGATCTTCGCTCTGGTCATCGCGGTACCGATCGCCATCGGCATCGCCACATTCTTGACGAACTACGTACCGCGCCGATTCGCACGGCCGCTGGGGATCCTGGTCGACCTGCTGGCCGCGGTGCCCTCGATCGTCTTCGGCCTGTGGGGCATCTTCGTTCTGGCCCCGCACCTAGAGCCGATCCAGCGGTTCCTTAACGAGAACCTGGGTTGGTTCTTCTTGTTCGGCAAGGGCAATGTGTCGCTCGCGGGTGGCGGCACCATTTTCACCGCGGGCGTCGTGTTGGCCGTCATGATCCTGCCGATCATCACGTCGGTGTCGAGGGAAGTGTTCAGCCTGACCCCCATGGGACATGTCGAGGCGGCCCAGGCGCTGGGGGCCACGAAATGGGAAGTCATCCGGATGACGGTCTACCCGTATGGCCGCAGCGGGATGATCGCCGGGTCGATGCTGGCACTGGGTCGGGCGCTCGGTGAGACGGTCGCAGTCCTGATCATTCTGCGCACTGCTGCACAGGCCGGACACTGGTCGGTGTTCGACGGCGGCTATACGTTCGCTTCGAAGATCGCTTCCGCCGCAGCGGAATTCAGCGCACCGCTGCCCACGGGTGCGTACATCGCGGCGGGCTTCGTGTTGTTCGCCCTGACTTTCGTCGTCAACGCGGTTGCCCGGTTGGCCGCCGGAGGAAGGGTAAGCGGAGGATGACGGAAGCCACGCTTGACGCCCCGGTGAAGGCGCCGACCTTTCACCAGATCAGCACCAGCCGCAAGGTCAAAAATCGTCTCGCGGAAACGCTGTTCGCGACGTCATTTCTGATCGCGATGGTGCCGTTGGTCTGGGTGCTCTACACCGTCATCGAGCGCGGGTACAGGGCGGTCATCTCGTCGACATGGTGGAACAAGTCCCTGGCCGGCGTCCAGCCCGAGCAGTTCGCCGGCGGCGTCTACCATGCGATCTACGGAACGATTATCCAGGCCGCGCTCGCGGCGTTGCTGGCGGTGCCGCTGGGCGTCATGGCCGCCGTCTACCTGGTGGAATACGGCCGCGGGTGGTTCGCGCGGACCACGACGTTCATGGTCGACATCCTGGCCGGTGTCCCGTCGATCGTGGCCGCGCTGTTCATCTTCGCGCTGTGGATCGCCACAATGGGCTTCCCGCAGAGCGCCTTCGCGGTGTCGCTGGCCTTGGTGCTGCTGATGCTTCCGGTCGTGGTGCGCAACACCGAAGAGATGCTCAAGCTGGTACCCGACGAACTGCGCGAGGCCTCGTATGCGCTGGGCGTCCCGAAATGGAAAACGATCGCGCGCATCGTCGTGCCCACCGCGCTGCCCGGCATCATCAGCGGGATCCTGCTGGCCCTGGCACGGGTGATCGGCGAGACGGCTCCGGTGCTGGTGCTCGTCGGTTACGCCCGGTCGATCAACTTCGACCCGTTCGACGGCAACATGGCGTCGCTGCCACTATTGATCTACACCGAACTGATCAACCCGGAAGAGGCCGGACGATTGCGGGTGTGGGGCGCGGCACTGACGCTGATACTGATCGTGGCGGCGCTCTACATCGCGGCGGCGTTCGTGATCCGGTTCCTTACCCGTAATCGAGCTTGACGAACTAGGAGCGGACGTGGCCAAGCGCATCGACTGCAAAGACCTCAACATCTATTACGGCTCGTTCCACGCCGTGGCGGACGTGGCGTTGTCGGTGTCACCCCGCAGCGTGACGGCGTTCATCGGGCCGTCGGGCTGTGGTAAGTCCACCGTGCTGCGCACCCTGAACCGGATGCACGAAGTGCTCCCCGGCGCCAGGGCGGAAGGCTCGGTGCTACTGGACGGCGAGGACATCTACGCCGCCGGCGTCGACCCGGTGAGTGTCCGCAAAACCATCGGCATGGTGTTTCAGCGGCCGAACCCGTTCCCCACCATGTCGATTCGCGACAACGTGGTGGCCGGACTCA
>JAVRPG010000217.1:0-2558 GCA_032162325.1 Mycobacterium sp.
AGACCGGCTCATGGCGCGCGCCGGCTCGTCGACATCCTCCGCGTAGGCGATCGCGACGTCGATTGGATCCGGCCGATCCAGGTCGGCGCGGTCCGGCTGACCGCGGAACCGGTGCCACAGCCGTCGCCCTGCGAGCAGGACCAGCACCGCGGCCGCCGACAAGGTGATGAAGAACAGCACCTTGCCGTAGGCGTTGGAGTGCACCGAGAGCCGCACCGGCTCGCCAATCGGCAGGCCGTCGGCGGTACGCAGCGCCACATCGACCGCGACGCGCTGGGTGAAGTGCACCTCGATCGGCACCTTGAGCGGCAGATAGCCCGGCGGCAGGTCGATCGCGCCCATATCGGTCACCGACATCCCGGGTGGAGCGTCTATCTCTAGCCGGACCCGGATTGGCACCGGCAGGTCGTTGCGCAGCGCCAGCGGCAGCGGGCTGTGCTCGGTGGCCAGCGTGTAGGAACCGCCGGGGTTGACGATGGTGACCGCGCCGAACAAGTCGTCGACGGTGCGGCCGACGGTCGTCAGTCGCTGCTGGGCCAGGCCGTTGCGGGCGTCCGCCGGCACCGACTGACTCAGCGCGCGCAGCATGTCCTCGCGCAGCGGCGCGGTGTACTGCGCACCGGTCAGGCCGGTGCGTTCGTCGGTGGTCAGCGCCGACGTCAGTCCCTGTAGCCGCCCGGTCACCGATGCGATGCCCGAGACGACGCCGTCGTCGAAGCGGCCGCGCGGATTGCCCAACGAGCCGTCGGGCAGTGGGGCAACATCCTGCGGCGGCACGGCGTTGGCCTCGGCGATCACCGCCGTCAGCGGCCGGGGCACGGCCAGCCCAGCGTGAATGGTGGAGGCCACCGCGGTGAGAATCGCCTGCGCATCGTCGGCCTGCAGGCTCCATGCCAGCGGCGGCGCCAGGATCTGAGTGCGCGGCTCGGCGTCGCTGTGCAGGCCGCGCCACAGCAGCGAGCCCAGCGCGTCCTGGCGGCGAGCCGGCGCAGAATCGTGGTTGACCGGGATGTCCAGCGACGGGTCCAGGTACGACGGCGACGTCGGATCGGTTCCCGCGCCTGCCAGCGCGGCGCCAACGGTCGGGTCGAACGGTGCGGCCACCAACTGCGGCGAGTACCGCAGTGGCTGGACGTCAGCGGTCGCCAGCTCGCGGGTCGCGGAGTCTTGAGCGGCGACGTTCGCGGCGCCGATCGCGACTGTCGGTCCCTGCGCCGACAACAGCTCGACGGCGGGCCCGGTCAGCGGGCCGTCGCCGACCAGGGTGGCGCCGCGGATCGACTCGACACCCAGAATCTGGTCGACGATGTCAGCGGCGCCGTTGGTGGCGATCGCGCTCAGACTCCCATCTCCGACCCGCTGCAGCGCGTCGAGGTCGGCCTGCGAATACGTCGTGGCCGCCACGCACATCCGCTGTGCCAGCGCCCTGAGCCGATTGAGCCAGCCGACTGCGGCGTCCTGGCCCGTGCCCGGATGCGTCGGTGTGCCAGGCCCGGCGTCGGCGGCGTCGTCGACGACGTAGCCGGCCGTCATCGCGTTGACGGTGACAAGCAGGTCGGGGTCGACGGCCAGGCACGTCGCGTTGCGCAGCTCGCCGCCGGAGTCGACTTGCGGGCTGGTAGCGAAGTCGACTGCCGACAGCAGCGTGTCGAGCCTGCCGCCCGGCGCCAGCGACGTCGCGAGATCGTCGTCGATCAACCGCACGGGCGTCGTTGTACCGGGCGCGCCCGCCGCCAGCCGTGGCTGGTCCGCCAGCGGCCAGAACACGGTCAGCCGAACGGGTTTGGAGGTGTCGGGCGGCACCACCGACGTCAGCGTGTCGGCGCCGGAGTCGGCCGCGGGCTCGGGTGGCACACCGAGCACAGGAAGCAGGAAGCGGGTGTCGTCGAGGCGGGCGGGTTCGCCGAAGTCGGGGGTGCCGTTGACGTTGACCATCACCGGGTACACGCCGGGCTCGTCGATGTGAAGCGACGGCAGCTCCGCCGACCGCAGCGGATAGGCGAGCGTGAACGGAACGGCTTGTCCGCGAGGCAATTCCGGTGCAAGGGTGATGAAGTCGGCGACGGGCTCGTACTGGTCGACGTTGCCGCTGAGGTTGGTGCGCAGACCGGCAGACGACGTGACGGCGGCGGCGTGCTCGAGGCGCACCATCACATCGCGGACGGGTCGGTCACCCACGTTGAGTATCGATCCGGTGACGGTGACGATCGGCTCGCTGGTGGTAGTGATCACCTCGGGGGTGACGCGGTCGATGCGGATCTGCAGGAACGGCACCGAACCGGGCTCGCCCGCGGCGGCGTGGGGACCCCCAGCCGAAGCGGCGATGAAGAGCAGCGGTAGCGCGACGGCGGCGAGCAGCCGCGCCAGCACCGCCCGGGACCCGACTCGCGGCACCGCCCGCAGTCCAACTCGCGGCACCGCCGCGGCCGTCCTCACGGCCCTTGTCCGCAGCCGTTCGTCCGGCGAGATGTCTGTTCGTCGGGACGACGGTTGCGGGTATGCGAGTGCGTCTGGGCACGCCGCCGCGGTGAGGTGTGCGGCAGCGGCGGCAGTGACGC
>JAVRPG010000218.1:0-4583 GCA_032162325.1 Mycobacterium sp.
GTGACGACGGCACCGCCACCGGGAGCCTGATCAACACCACCATCTCATTCATGGAGCTGCGCGACCAGCGGATACCCCGGGCCACCCTCGCTGACATCGTCCGCGACACCGACACCCCCGACGTGAGCCACACCGACCTGCACGCGTCGCACCTGTGCAACGACAACGCACCCTTTGTGATCGGGGCTTTAGTCCCCGACTGCCAGTGGGAGTACACGGCCGCCACCGACGACGACGGCCGATGGTGCGTATGGTTCCTCGACCCCAACTCCCGGTCCTGGGCGCGTTTTAACTACCAACCCGACACCCGCCAGTGGCCCATCCACCAGTTCGGACCACGCCGACTCTTCGACGAAGTCACCGCCGCCTACCACCGGTGGCAGCAAGCCGGCCGACCAAGCGTCGAGCACTGGCGGTTCACCATCACCCCAAACGGACAGTGCGTGGAGCTGACCGGCACCCCCACCCAGCACGAGCACGCACCAGCTAGGTGAGGTTCCCTGGCTGCGGACCATGGATGCCACCACCACTTCCCGGCCGCCGTCCCTAAACGTGCCGAGCATCGCGGGCACGAAACTAACGGGCCCGCCCGCGCACCGACGGTTGGCGACGGCAGGTGGCGGTACAGGGTCGCGTGGGACACCCCAAGGGTGGCGGCGATCTCGCCGGCGGTGTAGCGACCGTAGGCGTGCATCTCCCGCGCCGTGTCCCGCCGGGCCGGGGTCATCACGGGCCGGCGACCCAGCCGGGCGCCGCGGGCCTTGGCGGCGGCGCCCGGCTGGGAGCGTTCGGCGACCAGCTGGCACTCGAACTCGGCCAGCGCCCCGAACACGTGCAGGGTCATCCGCCCGACCGGGGTGGCCGTGTCGATACCCTCGGCCAGTGACCGCAACCCGATCTCACGGGCCACCAGGTCCTCGACCAGATCCACGAGATGCCGCAGGGAACGACCCAAACGATCAAGACGCCACACCACCAGAACGTCCCCACCGCGGGCGTAGTCCAACGCGGCATCGAGCTGCGGCCGCCGCGTCCGTGAGACGTCCTTATCCGTTGTGGAGATCGGACGATGTCTGGCCGCGCTCGGTCGGTTGTCGGGCTGCTTCGCCTCCACCGGTGTGGCGGTCGCTGAACTCCGACCCGCCGGTGATGGCGATCACAGCTGAGCCGTGTGCCCGCGCTGGCGGCTAGGACGTTCGGTGAGTTGGTCGGCTCGCGGCGGTGGGGCCCGCCGTCCACCCGGAAACCGCGGCTAGTCCGCCAACGGTCCCTACCAAGAGCCCTGGTAGGGAGTGTGCCCGTGGCCGAGGTCCCCCGCCCACCTCGCCGAGCGAACCTCGGTGCCAATCAGATCGGCTCCACTCCAGCCTGAAGTTGAGTCAGAACGGGTATGGAAGGCCCAGCGAGACGCAGCCCCTGCACACGCAGGTGCAGGTGCAGGTGCAAACTTCGAATGCAAGTCCATATGCTTCAGGGCTGTTAAGACTCACGGTTGCTCTACCCAACTGGTTAGACGTTCATGCGCAGATTTCACCTCGTTGACTCTTGCGCTGCGGTGGGAATACCGGCAGTCTCATCCGATGAGAGGGTCTTTCAATGGAGTGACGAATCCTTGTACCGGCAGAAGTGGCTGACGGTGGGCCCAGATTGTTGGGATCTTTGAAGTGCGAGGTAAGGATGGCGCACATCCTCGGATGGCAGGTGTCGTTGCGCGAAGCCCTTGAAGAGTCAGGCGGCGACTGCATACATTGCACCGGAATGCAGGCGAGATGAATTAGAAATCTTATCGACAAGCCGAGAAAATAACACTCTGCGACACAGTTAGTTATCTTATCGTTTAACAGATCCTGGAGGATGCTGTGGTGGACGTTCTGAAATACGGAGACAAGGCTCACCTCCAAAATGGTTACAACAGTTGGCAAGGCGGATACCTTGACACGAACGGCCACGCCGATTGCGGCGGCAACAAATACAATGTGTCGACAGCCGATTCGCCCACGCGAGCCCCGGGTACCGGGACATGGGAGATTACATCGGTGACCGGGAAGGCGGTGGGCGCTGAGGTTCTGAGCGGTGACGTCATCTACCTGCGGAACCTGTACAGCGAGGGCACGTATCTGGACACGTGTGGCCACGCCGACTGCGGCGGCAACAAGTATTTGGTGTCGACATCGCCGGCGAAGGACCGAGCTGTCGGCACCGGGCGGTGGCGGGTGTTCGCCGAGTCGTCGTCTCCCACGGACTCACAGGTGCGTGAAGGTGATCTCGTTCACCTTCTCAACGGCTACGATGACTGGAACGGTGGCTTTCTGGACACGTGTGGTGCAGGGCCGGCTGGAGGTAAGTACGGGGTGTCCACCAGCGCCTATATCGACCGGGGCGAAGGAACCGGCACATGGAAGTTTTCCAAGGCTTAAGCTACCGTCAGCGGATAGTTTGACATGTTCATTCGGGTAACTGGCCGACGTCGAGTCAACCGTGTCAAGGCGGGAACGGATGCCTTGACACGGCCAACTCAGCGCTAACTGGGCAGGAACAAAGGGCTGGCCCGCCTGTGACCGGTCAAGCGCTGCGCCTCATCCACTTTACCGACCGACATTGCCCGCAGTGTCCTCTGACCTGGGCTGATGCGAGACTACCTGTCGGCGACGTTGACCGGGGGCTGGGCGGTGTCGCCTGTTCGGATCGGGCGCGTTGGTCACCAGGTCGGTCGTGAGCCGGGGGCGGATGCCGGACGGACGGGACCTATCCGAAGCTGGGGATGGTCGGCGGTGCCCTCGAAGTCGACTCCGTAGTCCTGCGCCCGATCTTCAGAGCTCTTGCCAGCGTCGCGCCTCTGCCATCGGCCTGTTCGCAGAGGTACTCGTCGAAGTGCTCCAGGCTCGGCGGGTCAGTGGCACTCGCGGGCCTCGGGGTCGAAATGCTGTCCTTGGGGGCAATTCCGCTGGTAGGCGTACTGCTGGGCGACACACGATATGAATTTGGTGTTATCGCTAGGGTCGGGATAGTCACCGTCGGGTTTGCCGCTGCAGGAGTAGGATAGGGAGTCGGCTGCCGATGAACCAGCCAGCGCTGCTTCTACGTGCCCGCGCAGCCCAGAAGCTGCGGGCGTATCGGCCTGGGCGGCGGAGGCGCCGGACAATACTGCGGCACCGACAAGGGCGGCTACCGTGACAACATTTGTAATCATGATGGTGCAACGACCCATCGGGGCGGACGTCACGTGAGCCGATGTCCGCCGTGATGTTTTTTAGCGGCGACGGCAGGTGTAGTCGGTCGCCACGGGCTGACACGGGACCACGCCCAGTTCATACATCTGCTGGCGCTCCAGGTAAATGACCATTAATGGAGCTCTACGCCACTGAGCGTGGCAACCGGCCTCTGATCGGGGTGGCGCGGAAGTGTCACCAGTCGACGCCGCAGTGCAGTAGCAGGCGGAGCCGGTAGTTGTCGAAGTTGCGGAATTCGTGTCCGACGCGTTTGATCTTTTTGATCAGCAGATTGATCGCTTCGGTGGGTCCGTTGGATACGCCACCGGTGTCGAAGTAGCCAGTAGTTCGGCGCGCCAGGAATCGATGGTGGCCGCCAGGCGGGTGAGCTCGGGGGCGCTGTCAGGTTAACCTTGATCATGATCTACTCTACTAAAGTAAACCCACCTTCAACCGACTCGGCCGCGACGTCTGGATGCGACCGAGGACAGGAACTGGAGGTAAAGGACGTCTTCCACGTCACCACGATCGAGCACCTGCACGACGCCCGCCGCCACTACGCAGCATCCGGCCAGGACTGGCTCGTGTCCCGCGACGCACGCAACACGGGTCACGACGGACTCCGTCACCAGTTCCGCGTCGCCGTCCTCCACGATCGGGTGCTCAGAGTGAGCGAACATGTGCAGTCCGATCCAGACGCACCGTGCAACGAGTCCCGAGGCGCATTGTGCACCACCGTTCCCGTCAACGACTTCCCGCCCGAATTCGCCCAACTGGCCATTTCCGCGACGCGATCGTTGGGCCTGCCCTTCGGCGGCGTTGACCTGGCCATCGAAAACGGGGGCGTGGTCTTTGAAGTCAACGTACACCCGGTGATAGACGTATCGGGTGGGCTTGAGACCCTCGCCATCCCGATCATTCAGGCTCACCTCTCACCCAGCGACAAGACGCCCGCCGACATTCGCTGATCACTGTCTCCCCCGCCAGCCCAACTTCAGATCCACCGTCCTCATGGACATCAACCAGCTCGGCACCGTCACTACGAGGTCGAGGACGCACCCGCGAATCCCTGGTCACCGGCACCATGTAGATACTCTCCGCGCCCCGAACCGCGTTCGGAACGTCGCGGAGATGGGGTCGGTCGTGGCGTCCGTCCGCGCAGCTCACAGCCTTATTTGGTTACTTCACCACAGCCTGCAACTCGGCCCGCTGGTCTATAGTCAACTCCATGAGGCTTATTCACGCGGCCCGGTAGAACTGTAGCCCGATGACGGCGCTGATGGTGTCCGCGAAGGTTGCGAGTGGTCGGCGGTAGTCGGTGTGGAGGATTCTCCAGGTCTTCAGGTTCGCGATCGTTTGTTCGATTTTCCAGCG
>JAVRPG010000219.1:0-6511 GCA_032162325.1 Mycobacterium sp.
AGACTCGTGCCGCCGGGTGCGGCCGCAACGCCCGACAACGCGGGTGGCATGCTGGCCGGCGCGATCAGCCCCGCAGTAGTGGCGCAGGCCGCCATCGACGCGGTCGAGGCCGACCGGGTGCACGCGATCGTCGGCCCCGGTTCCGAGGTCGTGGTGCGGCAGCGGGTGGACGGACTACTGGCCGACCTGGTCATCTAGAGCAGGTTTGCGGTGCCGTCGCTGTTGACCTGCACCTTGACGCCCGCAATGTCGTTGCGAATTGTGCTTTCGGCCTCCGCAGGGTCGGGGATCACCGCGAGCAGCCGTGAGTCATCGGGCGTGCGCACGGCGAGGAATGCCTTCTCCGCCGAACCGGTCCGGTTGAACGGTGTGGTCCACGACTCAACCGTGCCAACACCCGACCACTCGACCACAGCGGCCCGAGTCGGTTCCCGGTCGACGTCGGATTGCACGTCTTCCCAACGGAACTCGTGAGGCGGGGGCTCGGTGCCGTACACGCCGAAACTGTGCTTGGTCAGATACCCGCCGTTGGCGGTGATGAGTCCGCGTTGGCCGGGGTTGGCGACCAGTCGCTCGGCCATCGTGGCGATCGAGTGGGTGACGTAGTTGTTCCACGGCCCGCCGGCGAAGGTCAGGCCGCCGGTGACTGTCAGCGGCCTGCTCGGGTCGCCGGTCGGCAGCCCCAATTCGTTGGCGGCCACCTGCACCGCCGACGGGAAGCACGAGTAGACGTCGATCAAGTCGAGATCATCGACGCCAACGCCTGACAGGTGCAGCGCCCGCTGCCCGGCAATCCTGATCGCAGGCGAACGGTAGAACTCCGCCCGCTCGCCGATGGCATAGGTGTCGTGCGCATCGGTGCCCGCGTACGGAAAAACCCAACGCTCCGAAGGGATTTGAAGATAGGTCGCCTTGTCGACCGACGTGAGCACCAGCGCCGCGCCCTGATCGACCATGTTGTTGGAGTTCATCAGCTTCGTGTAGGGCCAGCTGATCATCCGGTTGCGCGGACTGGGTTGCCAGATCTGGTGGGGCGCCAGCGGCTCACGGCTCCACGCGTGCGGATTCTTCGCGGCCACGCCGCTGAACTGCGACCACAGCTCACCGATGCGGTGCAGATGGTCGTCCGCCGACTCCCCTGCCGCGATCCGAAGCGCCTGCTCGAACATCGGATAGACGTAGGCGGGCCGGTCCAATTTGATCCGGATCTCCGCGGGCCCGGCCATCGGCACACCGTCGTCGGCACCCTCGGCGATCGGAACGGACTCGTCTTGACTCGTCCAGTCGGGCTTGGCCCCGCTGGCACGCAATCGCGTTCGGGTACGCCAGGTTTCGGCCCCGGCGATCAGCACCGCGTCGGTGCGACCGGTCTGGATGTCCAGGCACGCCTGGTTGACCAGCGTCTGGGGAACGTTGCCGCCGACCCCGGTGTAGCGGGTCGCGATGTTCTTGGCGCGGAGGCGCTGGGCCAGCAGCAGCCCCGGATCGCGGTAGCGCCAGGACAGCACGCTCACGACGCGGACCGAGTCGACGGCCTCGAGCACCCGTGGATCTGCGGCGGCGCGGGCGGCCGCCACCATCAGGTCCACGGGTTCGACGCCGGGGTGGTCGTCGTGTTGGTTGACCTGGCCGTAGCCGATGAGCACCGGCGTCCTGGGGTCGATGGGCATGGCTTCTAGTTTGACGGGCCGACCCGGTAGATCGATTTGAGGGTCTGATAGGCGGCCAGCCCCTCCGGGCCGAGCTCGCGGCCGATGCCGCTGGCCTTGACACCACCGAACGGCGCAGCGATGTCCATCTGATAGTCGTTGACACCGATCGTGCCGGTGCGCACCGATCGGGCTATCTCGCTGGCGCGTTCGACGTCGGCAGACCACACCGAGCCGCCAAGGCCGAACTCGGTGTCATTGGCGATGTCGACGGCATCGCGATCGTTCTCGTAGGGGATGACGGTGAGCACCGGGCCGAAGATCTCCTCCTGCGAGATCCGGGCGCGGTTGTCGACGTTGGCGAACACCGTTGGCGCGACGAACCAGCCGCGCGGCTGATCGGCCGGAACCGAGCCGCCCGCCACCAGTTTCGCCCCTTCGGACTTGCCGATTTCGATGTAGTTGAGCACCCTTTCGCGCTGCCGGGAGCTGACGAGCGGACCGATGTCGGTGGCCTTGTCCAGGGGATCGCCGACGGTCAGGCCCTCGGCAAGGGCCGCTACCGCGTCGACGACCTCCTCGTACCGCGACCGCGGAGCCAGGATGCGCGAATTCAGGTGGCAGGTCTGTCCGTTGTTGACGAACGACACGTACTTCAACGCGCGCATCGTCGCGTCCAGGTCGGCGTCGTCGAGCACGATCGCCGCCGACTTGCCGCCCAATTCCAGCGTGACCGGGCGCATCAGCCTGCCACACGTCTCGCCGATCAATCGGCCCGCCGCCGTCGAACCGGTGAACGCCACCTTGTCCACGCCGGGATGCTCGACCAGATACGCACCGGCGGCCGGTCCCCCGGCGACGATGTTGAGCACGCCTGGCGGCAGGCCTGCCTCGGCCGCTGCCTCACCGAAGATCAACGCATCCAAGGCGGTTTCGGACGCGGCCTTGAGCACCATGGTGCATCCTGCCGCCAAGGCGGGCGCGATCTTCATGGCCGCCAGCGCCTGTGGGTAGTTCCACGGAGTGATTGCACCCACCACGCCGACGGGCTCCCGGCGCACGATGGTGTGCCCGATCATGCTGGGCCTGATCTCCTCGTCCTCGGCGTGGGTGATCATGTCGGCGTAGTAGCGCAGCAGCGTCGCAGGGAACACGCCATTGGCGCCGCGGGACAACCTGATCGGCATGCCGTTCTCGCGTGTGCACAGTTCGTTGGTGTCCGCGGCGCGCGACTGCAGGGCATCTGCGAACCGGTTGAGAGCATCGGCCCGCTCGGCCGCCGGGGTCGAGCGCCAGCCGTCCAGCGCCGAGCGGGCCCCGGCGACGGCGTCGTCGATCTCGGATTCCGTTGCGGCCGAACCGTCGCCGAGCGGATCCCCGGTCGCGGCCTCGATCACGGGCTCGACCTTGTCGGCCTCGCGGAACGTCCCGCCGATGAACAGCCGGGCCATCATGACCTCCCTTGGTGAGTGAACAAGACGCCGTCGGCGATCAGTCGCTCGATCTCGTCGGCGTCCAGCGCGAGCAGCTTCTGGCAGATCTCGCGGGTGTGCTCACCGGGCATCGGCGCGGGCCGAAGCTCGGCGGGTGCAATGTGCAGGTAGGGCGCGGGGCCGGTCTCGGTGGGCATCGGCGCGTCGAAGAGCGGATGGGTCATCTCGTGGAACACTTTTCGGAAGGTGATCTGCGGATCGGCCAGCACGTCGACGGCCCGGTTCATCGGCGCGGCGGGCACGCCCGCGTGCTGCAGTGCCTCGGCGACGGCGGTCTTGTCCCGGCTCGACGTCCACTCCGCGACCGCGGCAATGAGTTCGGCGCGGTCACGCGGAAGCGCGTCACGGCCCATCGCCGCGGCCATCTCAACCCGGTCGGCGTCTGACCGCAGCGAAATCACGCACCACTCGTCGTCGCCATCGCACGGGTAGACCGCATGCACCGCGGGGTCGTCGGCCACCGAAAGGCGCGCGGCGCGGGCGGCCTCGGCGACATAGGCCGTCGCGAGCTGATTCACCGCCGCTTCAGCTTGCGAAATATGCACGTGGGCACCGGTTCCGGTGTGATCACGGCCGATGACCGCCGCCAGCGTGGCAATCGCGGTGATCCTGGCCGAGACGTGATCGGGGAAGATCGTGGTGGCGTCATAGAAGCTGCCCTGTGGGGCATCCTCGGAGGTCCACAGCCAGGTGACCCCGGTGGTGGCGCGCACCAACGGGCCGTAGCCCATTCGCGCGCTCCACGGGCCGGCGGCCCCGAACGCGCTGCTCTCGGCGAGCACGATGCTCGGGTTGAGCTCGCGCAACCGTTCGTAGGAAAACCCTAGCGACGCAAGTGTTCCCGGCTTGAAGTTGGCGAACACCGCGTCGGCGCGGGCGACCAGTCTCTCCAATATCTCGGCACCCGACGGATGCCGCAGGTCCAGACCCAGGCCGTACTCGTTGCGGTGGGTCAACGCCCACGACCTGCTCATCACCTGACCCGGCGGCGTCTGGCGCAGCCCGTCGGGATACGTGGCGCTCTCGATCTTGATGACCTCCGCGCCGAGGTCGGCGAACAGCCGGCCCAGCTCTCCCCCGGCCACAATTACGCCAAGGTCGAGGATCCGCATGCCGTCAAACGGCCGGCCTGCCGCGCCGGCCACCGGCGAGGTGTCAGTACGTTGTGTCGTCCACGCGGCGTCGTCCGCGCCGACCGACCGCGCGGGACGGTTGTACCCGACATGCTCACGGTCGACGACGAACGGCCCGACAGGAATGGACACCGCGGTTTCACCCGCGAGTTCCACATCAGCCAGCGCCCCGACTGCGCGAAAATGCTGCGAGGACAACGTCTCGGCCGGCGTGAGCACAGCGGCGATCGGAACTGCGCGACGTTGACCCTCGGCCACCAGGTCGTCCATCGTCTGCGCAGCGACGAGATCGGCGATGGCGACGTTGAGTGCGCGTGACGCGGCGTACCGGGCCGCGATGCTGTCGAACTTCGGGTCGGCGAACTGCTCGGGCTCACCCAGCCACGCGAACATGCCCCGCCACTGCCGAGCCGACAACAGACAGATCCGGACGTATCCGTTCTTACACCGAAATATCGGGTAGATCTGCTGGTTGCGCGGCCTGCCCCGCCACAGCTCGCTGGACCGCTTCAGCCCGACGGCCGCCTGGCCCTCCGACCCGAACGGCGGATCGAGGCCCTGTACGACCGCCTCGAACCGCGAGAGATCGATGTATTCTCCTGCGCCACAACGTAACCGGTGATAGTAAGCGGCCAGCGCAGCCCACGCGGCCTGCACAGCCGCTGTCGCGGATGCGACCCCCACCGGCGGCAGCACCGGTGTTCCCGCCGTCGGCCCGGTACGAGACAGCGCGGTCGACATGGCGTACAGCACCGGGTCGGTCGCCCGCCACGACGCGTGCGGGCCTGTGGTGCCGAAATCGGTGACCGACAGCGCAACCAAATGCGCGAACTGGTCAGCCAGCGCCGCGCACGACGTCCCGAACGCGGCCGCGCCCGCCGGATTGCCGCCGTCCACCACGATGTCAGCGGCGCCGGCCAGCTCGATGAACCGGTCGCGGTCGCCCGCGCTGTCCGGGTCCAGCACGGCGCTGCGCTTGTTGGCGTTGTTCAGTGCGAACGCGATGCTGGCACCAGCCACGCTGGGTAGCCCGCGGCGCGCCGGGCTGCCTGCGGGCGGTTCGATCTTCAGCACGTCGGCGCCGAGATCGGCGAACAGCCGGCTGACGGCGTCGGATTCGGCGCCGCCGACATCGAGCACCCGAAGCGTCTCGAGCAGTCCGTTGCTCACCTGGCCAGCAGCCGTTCCACCCACTCCAGGTGGGCGTCGGTCCCGGTCGCCACGTACATCAGGTCGACGAACGCGTCGGGGTAGCCGTTGTCTGCCAGCACCCGCACGGCGTCGGCGACCTTGTCCACCGGAGCGCCTTCGGCGACATTGACCCGCACATAGGCGTGGATCGCCGACGGGTCACGACCGGCCGCGCGGGCAGCGTCTTCGATGGTCTGCCGCTGCCAGGTGAGCATGTCCAGGCTCACGCCGCCTGGCACGTTCACCCCGGCCATCCAACCGTCGGCGCGCTCACCGATGCGCTTCAGCCCGGCAGGCGTGAACGCTCCGAGATAGATCGGCGGATGCGGCCGCCGGACCGGCTTGAGGTTCACCCACGACTCGGGGATCGTCCAGCGCTCACCCTCGTGCCGAACCGGGTTGGCGGTCCACAGCGCGTCGATCGCGTCCAGGAGTTCCTCGAGTTGTGCGCCGCGGCGGCGAAAGGGTGCACCCGCGGCCTGATACTCCTCCGGCGACCAGCCGATGCCGAATCCGGGCAGCAGCCGACCGCCGCTGATCACGTCGATACTCGTCAATTGCCGGGCCAGCTGAACGGGCGGATACCACGGTGCGACGAAAACGCTGCAGCCCAGCTGCGCGGTGGTGGTTGCGGCGGCGGCCACCGTCAACGCGATGAACGGATCCAGGTTGGTGCGAAACTGCTCGGGAATGGTGTCCTTGCCGACATAGCCGACCGTCGGGTTGACCGCGGCCAGCAGCCGGTCCCCGACCCAGAGGCTGTCGGCGCCGAGTTGTTCGGCCGTCGACGCGAAGCGGGCAAGCTCTCCGACGTTCAGGTGGGCGGACTCTCCGAACTGAGGCACCGCGAATCCCAGCACGACCGTCAGGCTAGTGCTTAGGGCCCAGTGATTCGGGTACAAGGCCCCCACCCATTGTTCACCCGCCGAGACGAAGATTCTGCAGATGACCGCCGAGGCACTTTCCCCAACGCTGCCCGACAGCGAACTCGAACTGATCAACGCGTACTGGCGGGCCGCCAATTACCTGTCGGTGGGCCAGATCT
>JAVRPG010000220.1:0-11102 GCA_032162325.1 Mycobacterium sp.
CGCCGTTCCAACCGCCGTTCCAGTCGCCGCCGTTCCAACCGCCGCCGTTCCAACCGCCGTTCCAGTCGCCGCCGTTCCAACCGCCGTTCCAGTCGCCGCCGTTCCAACCGCCGCCGTTCCAACCGCCGTTCCAGTCGCCGTCGTCCCAATCCCAACCACCACCGTGGCCGTGGCCGTGACCGCCGCGATCGAGCTTCCACGTCATGCGGGGGGTGCTGGGCAGAGGTTGATCGGCGCTGGCTACCCCCGCGCCCATCCCGACGGCGATGAAGGCCAATGCCGAAACGATGGCCGCTTCCGCTCCGATCTTCTTGAAATTCATGATGAAACCCCTATTACTGGAGCAAAATCCGCGTACCGACCCGCAATTCATCGTATCCCCTTGCCGTCCGCTTGGTAACCGCTGTGGATCGCGGGTCGCCACGCACCGCGGTCAGCAAAATTGACGCGAGCGCGATCAGCTATAGAGCGAACGTTGCTTCGCTGCAGCAGAGTTCCGGCTAACCCGTTTGCGCGGCAACGCTGTGGCCTCATCGGCGGGCGAAGTACGCAAACTGCGCTGCGGTTGTCGTCGATCACCACCGATCGCGGCGGTTGGCCAACAGCGCCGAATGCGGGGTTACGCCGGCGTCGGGATTCCCCTTAGCCGACCAAGCGTGCCTTCGCAGACGAAGTCGTGCGGCAACGGCATCGAGCTGGGTAGCAGCGGAAAGCCGGGCACGGCTTCGGCAAGCGGCGCGACCGGGACGACGACCGGCGGGATCGCAGGGATTGCCCCAGCAGCCGACACCGGGACGACGGGAACCGGCGGCGCGGGCGGTGGCAGGATGCCCGCCGCGTCCACAACGAGAGCGGCATCGGCGACGGGCGCGGCAACGGGAGCCGGAATGGGGGCCGCGGCTGGCGCGATGTTCTCGACCGGTTGGGCGATAGGAGGCGGCGGAACAGGCGCGGGCGGTGGTGGCAGGACCTCGGCCGCCTCGGCCACAGGAGCCGCCTCGACGGGAGCAGGCGGAGGTGCAGGTGGGGGCGGTGCGACCGCGGCCGAGTCGGCCAGGGGCGCGGCTGGCGGCGGTGCGGCCTCGATGGGCGCGACGGGTGGAGGGGGTGGCGGCGAAGTGCCTGCGGCGTCGGCAATGGGAGCCGCCAGCGGTACCGGCGGCGCGGTCGGGAGTCCGGCGACGACCGGGACCGGTGGCACCGGCGGCAAGCCACCCGCCAGCGGGGCCGCCGCGAGCGGAACGGGCGGTGCAGGGGGCGGCACCAGACCGGCAGCCTCAGCCAATGGAGCAGCCGCTATGGGTGGAGGTGGTGGCACGACGGCGGCCACCGGGGCGGGGTTGGGCGCGGCCACGGCCGTCAGGCCTTCCAGGAGGCTGGTAAGAGGGACCGGTGGAAGCGGGGCCGCCTGTTCGGGTGCGCCCAGCGCAGAGGCGGCCGTCTGCAGCGATTCTGGAATGGCGGAGGGTACGGCGGCGAAATTCTGCACCATGTCCAGGCAGGGCACACCGGGACTGGCCGCGGGCTCGGCCGAGGCGGTGGCGCTCAGCACGACAACAGGCCACAACAGCCCCACGGTCGCCACGGCAGTGAAAGCCAGGCGATTCGTGGTGCGTGACATATTGTTCCTGGTTTTTCGTCGACGGCACGGCCACTGAGCGATCGTTCACGGTGTGGCTGAAGTTGCTCAAGTGAAAGCTGGGACAGTAATCAAAACGTTGTGAAGCAGTGTTGCATCGGTGACCGCAGATTCGAAAAACCATCCGGCCCAATGTGCTTTGCTAGCAAACTTCCCCTTTAACGCTTTAGCTGTACAAGGCCTCGAAGCGCTGAATCGACCGTTCGATGTCGCCCTTGACGGCCCGCGCGGCGGCCGCCCCGATCGGCCCGAACAACGGCCTGCCACCCAGATCGATCTTGATGGTGAACTTGCAACCTGAAGCGGTCGGAGAAACCGTCATCCTCAACGCGTATTTGGTGCCGCCGACACCGTCGCCGGTCATTTCCAGCAGCCGCGGCGGCTCGAGGTCCCGGACGGTCCAGGTGACCCGGTTGCGTAAACCCTTGGCACCGGCCACGCCGACGAGGGTCGCTCCAACGGCCAGTTGTTCGGGCACCTCGCCACGCCACCCCTGATGCATCTCCAACCAATCGCCAAGCTCGGACAGGTTCGATGCATGCGCCCACGCCTCCTCGGGAGTCAGCGATAGCTCGCGGGATAGCTCGAGTCTGGCCACTGAGCCGATGCTAGTGGTCGCTCACGTGGGCCGAACGAATAAGTAGTCGACTACTCGATTTTCGACAGTTCGCGACAAATAGAAGTTCGCGCGAAGGGGGCCGATTCCTGTGGGCTACCAAGTGGGTTTCTGGTAGACCAGCCAACGCATCTCGATGGGACATTGCTCACGCCGCATATCGAACACGTCGAGGCCACGCCTTTTCGGGCAGGTGCGACTTCTCGTACTCGTACACAGAGTCGTCGGAGACCAGCTGCAGTGGCAAGCCGGACGCCGCAGCAGACAGCTCCTGTAGCGTGAAAATGGTTGTGTAACACTGCTGTCCGAGTTCGATCGCAGCGGCGTCGGGTGTGTAACCGGGCTTCGGGAGGAAGATGTTGAACACCAGACGACCGCCGGCGGCCAGGCACTGAGTCGCCAGCGCGAAGACGGCGCGCAGCTGCTCCGCCGACCGAAAATCTGAGACCACCTCGGAGAGCAGGATCAGTTGATAGTCCCGACGCAGATCATCGGCGGTGGAGAAGACGTCGCGGTTGATCACGCGGATATTGAGTGACTCCCGTTCGGCCTCGGCGCGGATGATGTCGGCGAACTTCGGGGTCATCTCCACTACATCGACCGGGTGGCCACGCCGCGCCAAGGCCAGGGTGTTGCGGCCCGTTCCCCCGCCGATATCGAGCACCGGATGCGTCGTGGCAGCTGCTGCTTCTGTCGCCAACGTCCACACGCGAGCATCCGGTTCGGTTCCAAACAGGGGCGGCTCCCGCGTGCTGATCCAGTTCTCGTAGGCGCCCTCGACCGAGCACCATTCGGCCCTGACGTGGTAGTTGAGCATCGTGCCAAAGGGGGCGTCGAATGAAAGCACGATGTTCGACCGCGGCGAGTTCGCATAGGCCCTCTGCCAGCTGGCCCTCCAGCACCTTCCTGACCTGGCCAAGCTGTTCGGCCGTGAACGCACTGCCCACGCCCGCAAACAGTGTCTCGCACATCGACACGTACTCGTCGATCATGCCGGGCACAGCGGGTAGCGTGATTTGTCCGTTGACCAGCGATCGGCGATCCAACCGCCGGGCCAGCGCGTCGCGCACCGCATCAACGGATCGAAGAGGTGATTGCTCCATCGATGCCAAAGGTAGGTGAGCCGCTGCAGCCCTGCACAGCTATTGCGAAACGTCTTGGAGTCGATTCGAACTCAACACACCAAAACCGATGCGAGCGAGTGGCGGGATTCGAACCCGCGTAAACGGCTTTGCAGGCCGGTGCCTAGCCACTCAGCCACACCCGCAACGGGTTTGACCCTTCCACGGCGGCCGGCACCGGCCCAGCGTTTGGATCGTCGTGATCGCTACCCGTCCATCGGCACACCGACCGCGTCAACGCCCTGCGGCCACCCTGCGGGCGAGTCTTCCCACTTCTCCTGGCGCCCATAAGGCGTCAGGTCGAGAAATGGATAGCCGGGCGCCGAGTGGTCCAGCCCGCGCGCAAACGCCGAATACGTGTGGAACACCTCATCGCCGCGGCGCAGGAAGACGCTGGCGCCCGGCCAATCGCCGCGCAGGACTTCGTCGCCAAACCCAGCGGCGTGCAGTTCGTCGACCGACTTGTAGTTGTATTCGATCGGCGCCCGCTTCGGATCGAGCGTGACGTGGTAGTCGTAGCTGAAGTCGTTGTCGCACGACGAATACCACGGGAACGTCCAGCCGTGCTCGGCCTCGTAGCGCGCGATGCTGGCATACGGCGCCCGCGACACCGCGGCGAACGTCACGCCTTTCGCGTTCAGCAGCGTGCGATCCCTCTCCGTGAACGTGAGCTCTGCGGCCATCGTGCAACTCGGGCAGCCCTCGTCGACCGCGTCGATCCACATGAAGTGGTGGATGTAGAGCTGTGGGCGACCCTCGAACATGTCGAGCAGCCGGACCTCGCCATTGGGGCCCTCGAACACGTAGTCCTTCTCCACCTTCACCATCGGCAGCCTGCGCCGCTCCGCGTTCACGGCGTCGCGCAGGTGCGTGACCTCGCGTTCCCGCGCCAGCAGCTTCCTCCGGGCGGCAAGCCATTCCTCACGAGTGGCGACATCGGGATAGGCGGTGGGCGGTGTGGGCATGGGTATCTCCTTACGAATTAGTCCTCCGATATATGGACTTCGCGCCGCGTCGAAAGTGATCGCTGACTCGCTCACCGGGTTTAATTTGTTGGCATGCAACTCTGGCTGGCCGATCCGCCGTTCTTCGGCGGCCCTGGACAGGGCACGCGTCAAATCATCGAGCTCTTCGTCGCCTTCGGCCTGACTTCGTTGATCGGTCTGGAGCGCGAGATCCAGGGCAAAAGCGCCGGGGTGCGCACCCAAACCATCGTCGGCACGGCGGCCGCCCTCATCCTGCTCGTCAGCAAGTACGGCTTTACAGACGTGCTGCAGGACGGTCTCGTCGTTGTCGACCCGTCACGTGTGGCGGCCCAAATCGTCTCGGGCATCGGCTTTCTCGGCGCAGGCATCATCATCTTCCGCCGGGGTTCGGTGCATGGGCTGACCACCGCGGCAGCGGTCTGGGAGTCCGCCGCCATCGGCATGGCGGCCGGGTCCGGCCTACGGTTGCTGGCCGTCACGGTCACCGCGATGCACTTTCTCATCATCGTCGGCTTCATGCCCCTGGCGAAACGACTATCCGCCCGGTTGAGCGGGTCGGTCACCATGCACGTCACCTACGAAGAGGGCCGCGGCGTGATGAGTCGCCTCCTGCAGGCCGGCGAGCGGCGCCAGTGGCAGCTCACAGATCTGGCCGCCGACGCCGCCGGAGAGCACATCGCCGCCGGAAGCGCCGGAGTAATGCTGACGCTGTCGGGCAGGGGCATTCTCGCCGCGCCGATCGTGCTGGCCGGCATCGAGGGCGTGACGGCAATCCGCCACCTCGACGACGAACCCGACTAAGTCGAATCGAGAGAAATCAAGGGAAGCCTGCACCAGATCGCCGAGCGACCAGTTCATGGTCGACTCGCGCAGTGCGTCGATGTATCCGAGCCAGCACCGCAATACTTCGGCGAGCTCGTTTGCGCCGTCGGGTTGGTTCGCGACACCCGCAACTCACCGTCGATGAGCTCCAGGCGCTGGCCGCCTGAATCGAATACCCTTGCACCGCTGGGAATTCCGGCCTCCGCTGCGTCAGCAGCGCTCCGGTAGAACAGACAGTCGGGGTCAACGGACATGATGACCGGCGGCGCGATCCCATCTGTCAGGCGCCCACTTCCTGATCGCCGAGCACGCTGAGCAACTTGAGCTTGCCATACGACTCGGACGCAGGCTGCGCGCTGAGAATGATGAGCCGCTGGTTGCCGTCGGCGGTGGCGAGGATCTCGCAGTCGACCGGAATCGGCCCGATCCGCGGATGCACCAACGTCTTGTGGTCTTCCTGCGGCACCCCGACCTCGTGGCGCTCCCACATCGCTCGGAACTCCTCGCTGCGGCTGAGCAATCCTTCGACGAGCGCCTCAACATCGGCGTCCCCCCGACGACGCGACCACGCGGTACGCAGGTTTGCGACTCGGATGCGAGCCTGATGCTCGCACTCCTCGGCAGGGTAAAGGGAGTGAAAGTCTGGTTCGGTGAACCACTTCCACACGACGCTGGCCTCGATGCCGGTGCCGAACGGGCGGAAATCCCCCATCAGCAGGATCGACAGCCGGTTCTGCGCGAGCACCACCTCCAGGTCCGAGGCGACGAAGGCCGCGCAGTCATCGAGTTGATCGAGCACGTGAAGCAACGCAGGCCGCACGAATGTCGATCCCGCGGTGCGCTCGGGCGCCGGGTGTCCCGCCAAGCGGAACAGATGGTCGCGCTCGTCGAGTGAAAGGCGCAGTGTGCGGGCCAACGCCGACAACATCGATACCGACGGCTGCGGACCGCGGCGCTGTTCGAGCCGCGAGTAATAGTCGACCGACATGCCCGTGAGCTGGGCAACCTCCTCGCGCCGCAGCCCGGGTGCCCGCCGCCGCGGACCGACCGTCAGACCCACGTCACCTGGTGTGAGCGCCTCGCGGCGTGCCCGCAGGAAGTCCGCAAGGCCATCGCGATCCATCACGCCATCCTCACCCCGGGCAGCCCGCTGCGCCAGGGATCGGCGATCCCTGGATAACCGGGTCTCTCGTGCGCGGGCCGACGGCGACGCACCCTGTTGCCATGGACACGAAGACCCTTGGCACCCTTGGAACCACATCGGCGATCGGCCTCGGCCTGATGGCCATGAGCGACGCATACGGGCCCAGCGACCGCGCCGAAAGCATCGCCACCATCCACGCCGCACTCGACGCCGGCGTCACCCTGCTCGACACCGGCGACTTCTACGGCATGGGCCACAACGAACTGTTGCTCGCCGAAGCGTTGCGGGGCCGCGACCGCGATCACGTCCAGATCAGCGTGAAGTTCGGCGGCCAGCGCGGCCCAGACGGCGCGTTCCTCGGGTTCGACGGGCGGCCCGTCGCGGTGAAGACGTCGCTGGCCTACTCGCTGCAACGGCTTGGCACCGACCACGTCGACGTCTACCGGCCGGCGCGCCTCGACCCTGCCGTGCCGATCGAGGACACCGTGGGCGCAATCGCGGAAATGATCGACGCCGGCTTTGTCCGCCACCTCGGCCTGTCCGAGGTGGGTGCCGACACCATCCGGCGCGCCCACGCCGTGCACCCGGTCAGCGACCTGCAGATCGAGTACTCCCTGATCTCCCGCGGCATCGAAGGCGAGATCCTGGACACCTGCCGCGAACTCGGCATCGGGATCACGGCGTACGGAGTGCTGTCCCGCGGCCTGATCAGCGGGCATTGGACGGCAAACCGTGAATCCGGCGCCGACGACTTCCGCGCTCGCAGCCCACGATTCAGCGGCGAGAACCTGGGTCGCAATCTCGCGCTCGTCGAACACCTCCGCGAGGTGGCGGCGCAGCTCGGGGTCTCGGTGGCGCAGGTGGCGATCGCTTGGGTCGGGGCACAGGGTGACGACATCGTGCCCTTGGTCGGTGCCCGCACCCGCCTGCGGCTGGCCGAGGCGCTGGGCGCCGACGACGTGCGCCTGACGGACGAGCAGCTCGCGGCCATCGAATCCGCGGTGCCAAAGGGGTCAGCGGCGGGCGACCGCTACGACGCGCAGCAGATGGCATTGCTCGACAGCGAGCGTTGACGCACACTGCGGTGTGACCATCGGATTGATCTGCGCCATCCCGCAGGAACTCGCACACCTACGCGATGCCCTGGCCGACTCCCACAGTGAGAATGCAGCGCACACCGTCTTCCACACCGGCACGATCGACGGGCACGACGTGGTGCTGGCCGGCTCCGGGATGGGCAAGGTCAACGCCGCCCTCGTTGCCACGCTGTTGGCCGACCGATTCGGCTGTCGCACAGTCGTTTTCTCCGGTGTGGCCGGCGGGCTGGACCCGGCGCTGGCCATCGGCGACATCGTCATAGCGGACTTGGTCATTCAGCACGACGCGGGCGTGCTCGAGGATGAGCGCGTGCGGGTGTATCAGCCCGGCTACGCCCCGATCATCAACCCCACCGATCGCCTCGGCTACCCGGCCGACCCCGAACTGCTCGCTCGCGTCAGGGGGCGGATCGAGGGAATCTCGATTCCAGGCCAAATCGTCTACGGCACAGTGCTGTCCGGCGACCAATACCTCAACTGCGACACCACGCGCGATCGGCTGCTGCGCGAACTGGGCGGGCAGGCGATCGAGATGGAGGGCGGCGCCGTAGCGCAAGTGTGCGAGGCGTTCGGCATCCCCTGGCTGGTTATCCGGGCCCTGTCCGACCTCGCGGGCGGTAACGCACTCTTCGACTTCACCACGTTCGTCGATCAGGCCGCCGCGACCTCGGCTACGATTCTGCGGCGCCTGCTGCCCGTGCTCTGAGGAAGTTGCATGACGACCGACACGTTGACCACCGTGCTGGACGCCCACGGCGGCGTCGACCGCTGGCGGCGGTTCAGCCGCGTCGAGGCGACCATCGTCAGCGGCGGCCTGCTGTTCGAACTCAAAGGCCAGCCGCAGGATCGGACGCCGCGGCGAATGACCGCCGCACTGCAGCATGAGTGGTCGTCGGTCCGCCCGTTCGGCGCTGATGATCAGCGGACGGACTTCACACCGGGCCGGATCGCTATCGAGAAGCTCGACGGGAGCCTCATCGCAGAGCGGCTGCACCCACGCGATTCCCTCAACGGCCACACCTTGACCACGCCGTGGGATCCGTTGCAGCGGGCCTATTTCAACGGCTATGCGCTGTGGACCTACCTTGCGAGCCCGTTTCTGCTCGCATTGCCAGGGCTCTACGTCCGCGAACTCGACCCGGTCGAGCAGAACGGCGTGGAACTCACGGGCTTCCAAGTGGAGTTCGGCCCGGATTTCGCCAGCCACAGCACGCTGCAGGAGTTCTACTTCGGGCCGGACCTGTTGCTGGCACGGCACGACTATCGTGTCGACGTCGCCGGCGGATTCCCTGCCATCCAATACGTTTCGGAGTTGGTGGAGGCAGACGGCATCCGAGTGCCCACCAAGAGGCGGGCGTACCGGTGCGACGAGGACGGCAGGCCCATCCTCTCCGAGCTCATGGTGTCGATTGACCTGACCGACGTCCACTTCTCGTAGATGCAACCCCGGCTCTCCCAGGTGTGGCACTCTGCTGTTCGTGCCAAAGAAATTGGCGGACGGCGGCCGGATGTTCGACGATAACGGCCGCGCCACGGATGTGCGGGGCTGGCAGGCAGCGGGCCTCTCGCTCGCGGCCGGAGGTATCGCAGCGACCAGGGGGCCCGGTGCGGTCGCGGCGGTCGTCGCGCTGGCACCGATGGTCTGGGCGTTCGGCCGGCTGCACCGCAACGCGCCGTCGGCCGGCTCGACGTCCGACGCCGTTGCGAAGGTGCTGGGCGTGCGCACCGGGTTGCTCACCGGACTGGTGCAGCTCGCGGGATACCTGCTGTTGGCTGTCGGAATTGCAAGGGGCCCCGGGCTTGCCGTGGCACTGCTGTTGGTCGATGACGTCGAATCGGTGACGACGAGTTGGTGGTGGCCGGTGTGGGCGGTAGTCGCGGCGATTCTCGCCACAGCGCTGACGTACTTCTGCCGGACCAGGTTGGTCGTGTCGATTGCGGCGATCCTGGCGGCCGCCGGGATGCTGGTGTACTTCTACGTCGCCCTTTCCGTCATTGCCCGCGTCGCGACGGGAACGGTTCCGCACCCAATCGCCGGGGTGGCGCCCCAATCGGGGATGGGCACCTCGACGCTGCTCATCGTGTTCGGACTGACGTTGCTCGGTGTCGAGGCCGTCACGACACTGAATTCTCGAGTGAGTTCCGTGAGCCGGCCGATCGGTTCCGCGATGGCGGTGATCGCGCTGTGTGCGGCCACGGGATGGGTGGCCGTTGCCCTCGCATCCGATACCGCCCTGGCCTTCGACGAGTACCAAATAGTGCTGCGGGCCTCGGATCTGTTTTCCGGTGCCGGAAGCCTCTGGCTGATGGTGAGCTCGGTGGCACTGGGATCCGCCGCCCTGCTCGCGATCACGCTGGCGGCGGTGCGGGTCGCGTCCCGGCTGACGCAACAGATGTCTCAGCAGTCGCGGGGCGGAGCGGTCACTCTAGTGTTTGGAGTGGTGACGTCGATGCTGCTGATCGTCGCCATTGAGGATTGGGGCGGTGCCGGGTCGAAGCTTGCTGGTGTCGCGCCACTGTTGCTGATCGCGGTCTATGTGATTGCCGCCGAGGCGAACTCGCGCCTACCGGGGTCGAGCGACGCGGCGATGGTGCTGCGAGTCTTGATGCCGACGCTGGCCGTCGTTGTCGTGCTGGTCCCGCTCGGCTATTACGACTTCGACGCCGAGTCGCTCTGGCCGGCCGCGCTTGCCGCCGCAACTGTTGCGGTCGCCGCTCTCGTTGCGTTCAGACTGTCTGGCGACCGGATTCAGATCCAGCAACCGACCTGAACGACGCGACGGCACTTACCGCGGCGACCACAGCGAACGTCGCGAACAGCCAGCGCGCTGAGGTGGCGTCGCCGCCTTCCGCCATGTTGACGACTACGCCAGCCAGCCCGGCCCCGAAAGCACCGAAGATCAGCTGGACAGTGTTGATCGCCGCTGCCGCGCGACCGCCCTCGCTTGGGTCGTCGACGCAGCTCATCGCCCATGCCGACAGGTGCGGCCACGCCATCCCCACTCCGATGCCAGTGATCACCAGCGCCACTACCCAGATCGCGATCAGCCCGCGCGACGCATCCTCGAACTGACTGACCGCGGCGAGCGCCAGGCCCATGGCCATCACCAGCGGTGCGACGGCCACGATCTTCACGATCACCCGCGATTTCGTCACCGATGCGCTCGCGATCTCGCTGATCGTCCATCCGATGGCGAGCGCCACCCCGAGGAAGCCGGCCGCGACGGGCACCAGGTGGGCGAGCCGCTGCCCGAACATAGGCACGTACAGATTGACCATGGTTGCGCACATCAACACGCCGAGCGTGAGGTAGATCCACTTGAGCGGGCCGGGCCGAAAGACGGTGGGCGGCAACACCACCGCCGTCGTCCGACGATCGACGACGACGAACAGTGCAACCAGCCCTACGCCCACTGCGAGCAGCATCGCGGTCCACACCACATTGCGCGGGATACCCGCGACGCTGACCGCCAATGCCGCCGACCCGAGCAGGAGCAGCGACCACACAGGGATTCGGTCCCGCACCCGCGGGACATCGCTCGTGCGGGCAGGCAGCGCGAACGGCAGCAGCGCGGCGATGGCCGCGGCGAGCGCGACGAGCACACCGAATGCCCAACGCCACGAACCGAATTGAGCGAACAGGCCGCCGGCCGCCGGACCGACCAGCGTGCCGAAAC
>JAVRPG010000221.1:0-3496 GCA_032162325.1 Mycobacterium sp.
ACACCCGCTTTCAAGACATCGCCATGAGCACCGGGGCACCGCGCGACGTGCTCACCGCACGGCTGCGCAAACTCGAACAAGCAGGCGTGATCGAGCGCCGGCAATATTCGCAGCGTCCGCCACGCCATGAGTACCTGCTGACTGACGCCGGGCAAGCCCTTCGGCCCATCCTGCTCGCGCTCAAGGAATGGGGCGACCGATACATCAACCCCGGCGCCGAGCCAGTGATCTTCCAACACACCTGCGGCGCCGAGTTCCACCTATTGGCCGTCTGCGCCGCGTGCAACGAACCCGTCCGTGACGGCGAGCTCACCGTAACCGGGGGCACCCACCCGGTGGAAGCCGCGATGTAGAGGGTGGAGTCGTGCGTGGTACCGGCATCGCTCACAGCGTGGCGAGGGGCTAATGGTTGATTCGCGCGGCCATCGAGCCTTCTCCGACGGCGCGGGACCGGGGCAGCGGCGGAGCCCAAGAGCGGGCATCGACGTTTCGGCGTATTCCTTTAGTCGGCCCATCAGCATTCCCCACAACAGCGGTGGTTCGCCTAGTTGGCGGTGAAAGTTTTGGAGCTGCCAACTCCGCTGAGACTCGGCGGTCGATTCCGTCGAATGCAGGACTGACTGCGATACCTGCCAATTGTATTGAGACCGGACAGCATTCACGTTGGGGCACAGCATGATACCGAATATGGGGTATTCCTTGGTGGATAATCTCTATTATCCATACGCGAGATATATGCCCTCTTAACGCATTTCGCCTCCCGACGAGGCGTAAACCTCTGATCGCAGAACACAGGCTTAGGACCTCGGCCGTCGGAAACGTTGAGTGCGAACGGGTTCTACGTGGCTGCGGGACTACCAGGCAACCAGCCTGCGGCATCGAAGAACCCACCGGTGGGTTCCGTCTGGGCCGATCTGGGCTATGTGCACAATGACCGCGGCGCCCTGCTCGACGGTTTGGGCTCCGGTAACTCGGACGACGCCGAAGACGTTGGCATCGAACTCGGTTCGCAATGTGTCCGGCGGTGACGTCCGCGGCGGCGACGAAACCGCCGTCAGGCGTCCGCCGGGTCAGCCGTTGAACTTCTTGATTGCCTCCTCAGTGACCGGGGTGAAGAAGTTGACGAGGTTGCCGTCGGGATCGCGGAACAGGATGGAGCGGTTGCCCCACGGCATCGTGGTGGGCTGCTGCACCCACTCGGTGACTATCGGCATGAGCCGCTCGTACTCGCTGTCGACGTCGTCGACCTTGAATTCGATAATGACGCTGTGGTTGTCGGCAGGGCGAGCGGAGTCCTCGCCGAACAGCTGTGTCGTTTGCGTGTGGCCGATCGCCAGGGTGAATGAAGGCGTGATCAGCTCGGCGAAGACGGGCGTGTAGCGCGCCGCCGCGACGCCAGTGACCTGCTCGTAGAACTGGACCACACGTTCGAGGTCGTCGGTGATCATGCGAATGGAAACGAGATCCACAGCGTCATCCTTTAGGTCGAAGTAGTCGTGGGGACGTAACGCTACGCAACCGTAGCGTAGTGTTGTGTCAAGATCAAACACATGCCGACGAAAACTTCTCGCAAAGCCCAGCCAACGCGGCGCTCGGGAGCGCTAACGACGGAGCCCAGCGACAGCGTGGTCGACGGTCGCGTCCGGCGATCGCGCGATCGTGTGCTGACGACCGCCTTGGAGTTACTCAGCGAGAGCGGGGTCATCGGATTCACCGTCGATGAAGTGGCCCGCCGGTCGGGGGTGGCGAAGACCACGATCTACCGTCACTGGCCATCTCGCGAGGCGCTCGTGCTGGAAGCTGCCTCGCGGATCAGCGCCGAGGTGGAGGTTCCCGATACCGGCTCACTTGCGGGTGACGTTACGGCGATCCTTACTAACCTCGGCCACCTGCTGGGCGCAGCCCGGTGGTCATCGGTCGTGCCCTCGATCGTCGACGTCGCCGAACGCGATCCGGAGTTCGCCGCCATCCACGGCAAGATTCAGCGCGGACACGCCGCACCACTCAGAGAAGTCCTAGAGCGAGCAGCAGGTCGGGGCGAAATAGGTGCGACAGCTGACCCGTCGCACATGATCTCGGCGCTCATCGGGCCGCTCTACTACCGCCGCTGGTTTACACGCGAACCGATTGACGACCAGTTCCTCAATAACATCGTAGGAAACGTGATCAGCAGTCCTGCAACACCGACGATTGATCACGCCGCCACCGAGCATGCGCCAATGACCAGCAAACATTCGCTTTCATAGAGGCCATCACCGGTATGAGGATGTGTGCCCTCGCGGAACCACCTCGTCACGTTCAGTACGGCCCTGCACCACGTCAGGATCATCCCTCCGACCCAGAGGGAATACGGCGGGATCGAATACGGCGGGTTACCGGTAAACTACTCCTGAACGCGTGTCGCGCCGGCGTGCATCCATAGAGTGCGATTGATCGGATCTGCCTGCTTATTTTGCCCGTAACCAGCGCCACAAACGGGATCCATCCATGGCTCGCTAGCGAAGGTCAACGCGGCTCCGCCGAAATGCTAAGCACTCACGGCTACCCCGAAGGGCACCCCCAAGCCAGTATGAGCTATGCCCGACGACGAACCCGATATCAAGACGTACTCGCTCGCAGAGGTTGCAGAGATGGTTCTGCCGCCAGCCATGACCAACGGAGTGCGTTTGGCTAGCGCATCGATTGAACCGCGGTGAGCTAATGGGATATCGCCTCGGTCGGACTTGGCGGATGACACGCGGAGACGTTGAAGACTTGATCGAGCGCCACCGAAACCGTCCTTTATCCCGAGTCGGAATGCAGGCGCGACGGCTTGATCTCCTGACCGGCTTGACGCCGACGTCGCGCCGACGGTTGGACCGTGGCGATTAGTGATCAAACGGTCGGCCCTTCCAAAGTCGCCAGTGAGCTCGCAGCTCACCTCTTGGTGGAGCTGCCGGGAATCGAACTTGGCGCATAGTAGCGCTTGACCTGCGGAAACGCCTGATTTCACTACGCGAAACGACGCGAAACAACCCGAAATGACCTGCGGAGACGCGAGAGGTGGTGATGGCATCAACACGCCGCAGCGGCGCTGCTCCCCCGATCGCGGTCAATTGCGGGCAAATGCGGGCACCCGGGACGCATGGCTGCCCCGATCCCCCCAAGCGGGTGATTGCCAGTGCCAACCAGATATCGAGGACAACGTCGTCAGGAAGTGACTCGGCGAACTCGGCATCCGCAATCCGGGTCACGCGATGCACCGGCCATGGCCCGAGAGTCATTGTGTCGACTGGGTGGCGGTTGACAGGGTGACCATCGCGGTCGGGTGTCGTGCTGTCGCGGCTAGGCTCGCTCGTGTGGGCGAACCGAGTCGCACGACCGCCGAACTGATCGTCGAATGCCTGGAGAACGAGGGCGTGACGCACGTCTTCGGCATCCCGGGCGAGGAGAACATCCGGTTGGTCGAGGCGCTGTCGAGGTCGTCGATCGACTACGTGCTGACGCGTCACGAGCA
>JAVRPG010000222.1:0-3249 GCA_032162325.1 Mycobacterium sp.
GGCTTGTTGACCGCGGCGCCCGATATCGGTGCCGACCTCACCGACCTGTTCAACTCGCTGACTGGTTACTCACGCAAGGAGTCCTACCGCAACCTTCTGGTCGCGCCGTACGGTGTGCGTAAGGGGATCATCGAACGCATCGAGCGCGAGATCACGGCCACCCGCGAGGGCGCAGAGGGCCGGATCCGGCTGAAGGCCAACGCGTTGGTGGACGAGCAGGTGATCGACGCGCTGTACCGCGCTTCGCAGGCCGGAGTGCGCGTCGAGGTGGTGGTGCGCAGCATCTGTGCATTGCGGCCGCACGGTGCGGGATACTCCGAGAACATCACCGTGCGCTCGATCCTCGGCCGGTTCCTAGAACACTCGCGGATTATTCACTTCCGCGCCATCGATGAGTTCTGGATCGGCAGCGCCGACATGATGCATCGTAATCTCGACCGACGGGTCGAGGTGATGGCTGAAGTGAAGGATCCGAGGCTGAAGTCGCAATTGGACGAGGTTTTCGAGTCCGCGATGAACCCCGCGACCCGCTGTTGGGAGTTGGGCGTCGACGGTCACTGGACGGCCACGCCGCAGGAGGGACAGACCGTTCGCGACCATCAGGTGTCGCTGATGGAACGCCACCGGCATCCGTGAGACTTGTCGGGCGCGACGTGGCCCGCCGACGGCCCCGAATGACCTGCAGGAGTTGAGGTGCCGAAGGACGTTTCGCCGGACTCAGTCCCGGTGAAGAAGGCCGTTCTGGCGGCAGGCGCGGTGTTGTGGCGTCCGAATGGTGACGCGTCCGCGCCAGAGGTCGCGATCATCCACCGCCCTCGCTACAACGATTGGTCGCTGCCCAAGGGCAAGGTCGACCCCGGCGAGACCGAACCCGTCGCTGCCGTGCGCGAGATACAAGAGGAGACAGGCTACTCGTCACACCTCGGCAGGCGGCTGGCCGCCGTCAATTATCCGGTCGAGCAAGGCATGAAAAAGGTGCGGTACTGGGCGGCACAGCGCGGCGCCGGTGAATTCACACCCAACGCCGAAGTCGACGAGCTCAAGTGGCTGCCTGTCGCCGAAGCGATGAAGCAACTGGAATACCCGCACGATCGAAAAGTGTTGCGCCGCTTCGCAGAAAAACCCGTAGATACCCAAACTGTGCTTATAGTGCGGCATGGGACGGCCGGTAGCAAGTCACGGTACAAGGGCGACGACCGAAAGCGGCCATTGGACAAGCACGGCCGCGCACAGGCCGAGTCACTCGTCGGAGTGTTACTCGCCTTCGGCGCCAACATGGTCTACGCCGGCGACCGAGTGCGCTGCCATCAGACGCTCGAGCCACTGGCCGAGGAACTTGGCGTCACCATCCACAACGAGCCGCTGCTCACTGAGGAGGCGTACGCCGAGAACCGAAAGGCCGCTCGGCACCGCTTTCTCGAAATCGCGGCCGCCGGAGGCACACCCGTGATCTGCACACAGGGTAGGGTGATACCCGATCTGATCGCGTGGTGGTGTGAGCGCGACGAGGTGCGCCCGGACAAGTCGCGTAACCGCAAGGGCAGCACGTGGGTGCTGTCGTTGGCCGGTGAGCGCTTGGTCGCCGCCGACCACATCGGCAGCCCTCTGGCCACCAAGAAGTAACGCCCGGCGGTCGGTCCGCCGTGCGGATCGAGAGGAGTTCTGGATTGCCCGCCGAGAAACCGGCCAGATTGCCACCTGTTCGCGTGGCGCGCGCCGTCGACGCGGTCCGCCGCCGCATGCGACGCGTCGAACAACGTATGGTGCCTGCGCCGGCAGCCGTCCTCGAGCTGATGGGCGGTGCGTGGGTGTCACGGGCGATCTACACCGCCGCCAAGTTTGGAATCGCCGATGTGCTGCACGACGGTCCGCGCAGCGCCGAGGAGATCGCACGCGAGGTCGGCGAAACCCCGATGCGGTACGCCGCCTGCTCCGGATGCTCGCGAGCCGAGGAGTTTTCACTGCCCATGGCGACGACCGGTTCGGGCTGACGCCGATGGCGAATGCCTTGCGCGCCGATGCACCGACATCCGTGCGTGGCATCGTGTTGTTCTTCGGGCACCCGAACCACTGGGAGCATTGGGGCCATCTGCCCTATTCGGTGCAGACCGGCCTGCCCAGCGTCGACGCGTTGCGCGGCAAGCCGATATTCGAGTGGCTGGACGACGAGCCGGAATTCGCCGCCGTCTTCAACGAGGGCATGACCAGCGCATCGAACACGGAGATAGAGCCGGTGCTCGCGGCGTACGACTTCTCAGGTTTTGGCACCATCGTCGATGTCGGCGGCGGACATGGCCGGCTGCTCGCGGCCATTCTGCGGAAGGCGCCTCGGGCGCGCGGAATCCTGTACGACGCGGAGCGGGTCGTCGCCGGAGCGCCTGCGGTACTCGATGCGGCGGGCGTGGCGGATCGGACCGCCGTGGTCGGCGGGTCCTTCTTAATCGGTGCCGTCGGGTGGTGATGCCTATCTGCTCAAACACATCGTGCACGACTGGGACGAATCCAAAGTGCTGGAGATCCTGCAGAACGTCCGCAATGCCATGGCGGCCGGCGCAACGTTGTTGGTGATCGAAACGGTGATACCCGACGACGAACGCGAGCATCTGTCCAAACTGCTGGATCTGGAAATGTTGGTCGCCGGCACCGGCAAGGAACGTACGGCCGCGGAGTACCCGCAGCTGCTGAACCGCGCCGGCTTCCGCAACACGCGGGTGATCCCGACCGTGGGTCCGGTGTCGGTCGTGGAGTCCGAAGCGGCCTAGCCGATCTCACGACACACAGGCACGCCGCGGGTCGCTGTGACCCACGGCGTGCCCGATGTCGAATCTACCGACGGCCGCGCTTGGCCGGAGCCTTGCGCGCGGTCTTCTTGGCTGCGGCCTTGCGAGCCGGCGCCTTCTTGACTGCCTTCTTGACGGCGGCCTTCTTGACCGCCTTCTTGGCGGCGGTCTTCCTGACTGCCTTCTTGGCGGCGGCCTTCTTGACTGCCTTCTTGGCGGCGGTCTTCCTGACTGCCTTCTTGGCGGCGGTCTTCCTGACTGCCTTCTTGGCGGCGGTCTTCCTGACTGCCTTCTTGGCGGCGGCCTTCCTGACTGCCTTCTTGACGGCCGCTTTCTTAACGGCCTTCCTGGCGGTACCCGCCGTTACGCCACGTTTCACTGCTGGTCCTTCCGCCGGGAGGCGCTGTGCCCCAGAGACAACCGCTTTGAATTGAGCGCCGGGCCGAAACGCCGGCACGGAAGTGGGCTT
>JAVRPG010000223.1:0-10564 GCA_032162325.1 Mycobacterium sp.
CTTCTTGGTGGCCAGATCGCCGGTGACTCCGAAGATCACCACACCGCATGGGCCGGAGATGCGCGGCATCCGCTTGTCGCGCTTGTCCCGCAGCGGATTACGCCAGTCCGCGTCGGTGGACTTATCGGTGGTTGCCGTCATTTCTTCGCGGCGTCGAGCTGACCTTGCGTCGCTTCGAGCAACTCGAGCCAGGACTTCTCGAACTTCTCCACGCCCTCGTCCTCCAAGACCTTGAACACGTCCGGCATGTCGATGCCGACCGCGGCCAGCTCGTCGAACATCGCCTGGGCCTCCGCGGCCTTCCCCGTGACGGTGTCGCCGGTGATGACGCCGTGATCGGCCACCGCGTCAATCGTCTTCTCCGGCATGGTGTTCACGGTGTTCGGGGCGACCAGCTCGGTGACGTACAGCGTGTCGGAGTAGTCCGGGTTCTTGACCCCGGTCGACGCCCACAGCGGCCGCTGGAGGCGGGCCCCGTCGGCCTTGATCGCCCCGTAGCGGGCACCGCCGACGAACACCTCCTCGTAGGCCGCGTAGGCCAGCCGCGCGTTGGCCACACCGGCCTTTCCGCGCAGCGCGAGCGCTTCGTCAGTGCCGATCTGCTCCAGACGCTTGTCGATCTCGGTGTCCACCCGGGACACGAAGAACGAAGCGACCGAATGGATCTTGGACACGTCGTGGCCGGCTTGCTTGGCGGCCTCAAGGCCGGCAAGGTAGGCATCCATCACCGCCCGGTGCCGTTCCACCGAGAAGATCAGCGTCACGTTCACCGAAATGCCCTCGGCGATAACGGCGGTGATCCCCGGCAGCCCGGCCACCGTGGCGGGGATCTTGATCAGCAGGTTGGGCCGGTCGACGATCTTCCACAGTTCGACGGCCTGCAGGATCGTCTTGTCGGTCTCGTGTGCCAGCCGCGGGTCGACCTCGATCGACACCCGGCCGTCCACACCGTCGGACGACCGATACTGCGGCGCCAGCACGTCGCAGGCCTCCCGTACGTCGTCGGTGGTGACGGTGCGGATGGTGGCGTCCACGTCCGCGCCGCGCTCGGCGAGCTCGGCGACCTGCTCGTCATAGGTGTGGCCCTTCGACAGCGCGCCCTGGAATATCGTCGGGTTGGTGGTAACACCGACCACGCTCTTGGTGTCGATGAGTTCCTGAAGATTGCCGGTGCGCAGCCGGTCCCGGGACAGGTCGTCCAGCCACACGGAGACGCCCGCAGCGGAAAGCGCTGCGAGATTGGGGTTTTGGGTCATCGGTCTCGCCTTTCCAAATCAGTTGTCCAGTGATCGTTCCGCGGCGGCCACCACGGCCTCCGGGGTGAACCCGAACTCGCGGAACAACGTCTTGTCGTCGGCGGAAGCGCCGTAGTGCTCGATCGAGACGATCTCGCCGGTGTCGCCGACCAGCTTGTACCAACTCTGCGCGACGGCCGCCTCGACGGCCACCCGCGCCGACACCGCCGGCGGCAGCACGCTGTCGCGGTACTCCACCGGCTGGGACTCGAACCACTCGACGCACGGCATCGACACCACCGTCGCGGTGATTCCCTTCTCCGCCAATATCTTCTGCGCGGCAACGGCCAGCTGCAGCTCCGACCCGGTGCCGATCAGCACCACATCGGGGGCCTCCTCCGGCGCGCCGCCGAGCACGTAGCCACCCTTGGCCACGCCGTCCCTGCTGGTGCCCTCCAGCACCGGGATGCCCTGGCGGGTCAGGATCAGGCCGACCGGGCCGCTAGTGCGGCCGCGCACCAGGATGGAGTGCCACGCGTATGCGGTCTCGTTCGCGTCGCCGGGCCGCACCACCGACAGGTTGGGGATGGCCCGCAGCGCCGCCAGGTGTTCGATCGGCTGATGGGTCGGACCGTCCTCGCCCAAACCGATCGAGTCGTGGGTCCACACGTAGATGGTGTCGATGTCCATCAGCGAGGCCAGCCGCACCGCCGGGCGCATGTAGTCGGAGAACGTCAGGAACGTCCCGCCGTAAGCCCGGGTCGGCCCGTGCAACACGATGCCGGACAGGATCGCGGCCATCGCGTGCTCACGGACACCAAAATGCAGTGTGCGGCCGTACCAATGAGCCGTGTACTCCTTGGTCGAAATCGACGGCGGGCCGAACGAGTCGGCACCCTCGATCGTGGTGTTATTGCTGCCGGCCAGGTCCGCGGAACCGCCCCACAACTCGGGCAGCCTCGGTCCGACCGCGGCCAGCGCCTTGCCGGACGCGGCCCGGGTGGCCAGCGCCTTCGAGCCGGGCTCCCAGTACGGCAGGTCGGCGTCCCAGCCGTCGGGTAACCGATGGGCCAGCAGCCGGTCCAGCAGCGCCTTGCGATCCGGTTCCCGCTGCGCCCACGCGTCGAACTCGGGCTGCCACTCCTCGTGGGCTTCCTTGCCGCGGGTGACCAGACCGCGGGTGTGTTCGAGCACGCCGTCGGGCACCTCGAACGTCTTGTCCGGGTCGAAACCGAGAATCTTCTTGACGGCGGCGACTTCCTCGCCGCCGAGGTCCGAGCCGTGCGCCTTGCCGGTGTTCATCTTGTTCGGCGCCGGATAGCCGATGACGGTACGGATCGCGATGAACGACGGCTTGTCGGTGACGGCCTTGGCCGCCGCGATCGCCTCCTCGATGCCGACCACGTTCTCGCCGCCCTCGACGCTCTGCACGTGCCAACCGTAGGCCTCGTAGCGGGCCGGGGTGTCCTCGGACAGCGCGATCTTTGTGTCGTCCTCGATGGAGATCTGGTTGTCGTCGTAGAACACGATCAGGTTGCCGAGCTGCTGGGTGCCGGCCAGCGACGAGGCCTCGCTCGTCACGCCTTCTTCCATGTCGCCGTCGGAGGCGATCACATATATGAAGTGGTCGAACGGGCTGGTGCCGGGGGCGGCGTCCGGATCGAACAGCCCGCGCTCGTACCGCGACGCCATCGCCATCCCGACGGCCGACGCGAGGCCCTGGCCCAGCGGTCCGGTGGTGATTTCCACGCCGGGGGTGTGACGGAACTCGGGATGCCCCGGGGTCCTCGACCCCCACGTCCGCAGCGACTCGATGTCGGAGAGCTCCAGCCCGAACCCGCCGAGATACAGCTGGATGTAGAGCGTCAGGCTGCTGTGCCCGGCGGACAACACGAATCGGTCGCGACCCAGCCAGTGGAGGTCGCTGGGGTCGTGGCGCATCTGGCGCTGAAACAGCGTGTACGCCAGCGGCGCCAGGCTCATCGCGGTCCCCGGATGGCCGTTGCCGACCTTGTGCACCGCGTCCGCCGCCAGCACCCGAACGGTGTCGACCGCGGCCGAGTCCAGCTCCGTCCAATCGTCCGGGTGATTCGGGCGGGTGAGGGCAGAGATCTCGTCGAGTGTGGTCACTTGGCGCACTCCTTCGATAGGCCCGGCTTCGCAATCCGCTTGGTCCACCCTAGTGCGCGAACCTGGGCCGGTGCAGGCCGCGTTGCACACGATTAGGGCGCCGTTCACCGGAATCGACCCTGCGGTGTCAGCGACACCTCCGAGCGGTCTACCATCGTCTGTAGTAGAAGCTGCGCCCTGCGGCACCCGAGGAGTATTTGCGTGAGCATTCGCGAAGGCATTGCGCCGAACCGAATCAGCACCAAGCTCCTCGGCTACCTCTCGCTGACCAAGCCGCGGGTGATCGAGCTGCTGCTCGTCACCACGATCCCCGCGATGCTGCTGGCCCACCGCGGCACCGTCGATCCGCCGCTGATCCTCAACACGCTCGTGGGCGGTCTGTTGGCCGCGGCGGGCGCCAACACGCTGAACTGCGTGGCTGACGCGGACATCGACAAGGTGATGAAGCGGACCGCCCGCCGGCCGCTGGCCCTAGCCACCGTCCCGCGAAGTCATGCGCTGGTGTTCGGGCTGGCGTTGTCGGTCGGCTCGTTCTTCTGGCTGTGGTGGACGACGAACATGCTGTCCGCTCATCTGGCGGGGGCGACCATCGCGTTCTACGTGCTGGTCTACACGCTGCTGCTGAAGCGGCGCACCTCGCAGAACGTCGTGTGGGGCGGGGCGGCCGGCTGCATGCCCGTGATGATCGGATGGTCCGCGGTCACCGGGACCATCCAATGGCCTGCGCTGGTCATGTTCGCGATCATCTTTTTCTGGACGCCGCCACACACCTGGGCGCTGGCCATGCGCTACAAGGAGGACTACCAAGCCGCCGGGGTGCCGATGCTGCCCGCGGTCGCCACCGAGCTACAGGTCACCAAGCAGATCCTGGTCTACACCTGGCTCACGGTCGCCGCGACGCTGGCGCTGGCACTCGCGACGGGTTGGCTGTACGCCGTGGTGGCGATACTGGCGGGCGCCTGGTTCCTGGTGATGGCCCATCAGCTGTATGCAGGCGTTCGCCGCGGTGAGCCGGTGAAGCCACTGCGACTGTTCCTGCACTCCAACAACTACCTCGCGGTGGTGTTCTGCGCGCTGGCCGTGGATTCGGCGCTGGCGCTGCCAACATTGTTTACCGTCTGAGCCGAATCACGGCACCAGCACCACGGAGCCCATGGTCTTGCGGCCCTGTAGGTCGCGGTGGGCCTGCTCGGCGTCCTCAAGGCGGTAGCGCTCACTGATCGTGACGGTGATAGTGCCGTCGGCGATCGCGTTGAGCAGTTCTCCTGCACGCCAAGCAAATTCGTCGGCCGTACGGGTGTAGTGCGCGAGTGTGGGCCGCGTTAGAAACAGCGAACCGGCCGCGTTGAGCCGCTGCGGGTCGAACGGCGGCACGGGTCCGCTGGACGCGCCGAACAGCGCCAGGGTGCCGCGGATCCTCAGGCTGGCAAGGCTGGCGTCGAATGTGTCTGCGCCGACGCCGTCGTACACCGCGGCGACGCCGCCGTCGGTGAGCTCCTTGATCTTGGCGCCGAACTCGTCTGGGTCGTCGGGGTAGTCGAGCACCTCGACGGCCCCCGCCTTGCGGGACAGCTCGGCCTTCTCCGGTGTGGACACGGTGGTGATCACGCTGACCGCCCTGCTGGTGGCCCACTGGGTCAGGATCAGGCCGACGCCGCCCGCGCCGGCGTGCACCAGCACCGTGTCGCCCTGCTGGACCGGGTACGTCGATGTGATCAGATAGTGCGAGGTCATGCCCTTCAGAAGGGCTGCAGCCGCTGCGTCGGGGCTGACGCCCTCGGGCACGTACGCGACGAAATCGGCTGGGGCGACGCAGTATTCGGCATAGGCACCGTCGGCCTGTGCGGTGACAACCCGATCGCCGGCGCTGAGTGCCGCGACGTCATCGCCGACCGCCTCGACGGTGCCACAGACTTCGGTGCCCAGGACGAACGGCACCTCCCGCGAGTAGTGCCCGGACCGGAAGTAGGTGTCGATGAAGTTCACGCCGATGGCCTCGGCCTTGATCAGTACCTCGCCGGGGCCGGGGGAGGGCTTGACTTGCTCGACGTAGGTCAGGACTTCGGGTCCGCCGGTCTCGGCGACTTCAATGGCCTTCATGCTGACTATCCTGCCAAGGTGAAACTTGCGCGGCCCGACCTATTCCATCCCCGCATCGTGCTGGCCGGTTGTGCGGCTCTGCCGGAGGGCGACGGCGACGACGACGGGCTGGTGGCAGCGCTGCTCGCACGTGGCCTGCATGCCCGCTGGCTCTCCTGGGACGACCCGGAGACGTTGGACGCCGATCTGGTGATCCTGCGAGCGACATGGAACTACATCGACCGGCTCGACGAGTTCTTGACATGGACGCGGCGTGTCCGCAACCTGCTCAACGCCCCGAACGTGGTGGCGTGGAACACCGATAAGCGGTACCTCGCTGACCTGGCGAAGGCCGGGGTGTCGACGGTGCCCAGCCGGTTCTTCGCGCCTGGTGAGAACGTGCGCCTGCCCGCTGGCGAGGTCGTGGTGAAGCCCGCTGTCGGAGCGGGATCCGTAGGCGCGCAACGGTTTACCGATCCCGACGCCGCCCGTGCGCACGCGGCCGAGCTGCAGGCCGACGGCCGGACGGTGCTGGTGCAGCCCTACGACCCGCGGATAGAGGACGGGGAGACGGCGCTGGTGTTCCTGGGCGGCCGCCAGTCGCATGCGTTCACCAAGGGGCCGATGTTGCCGCGGCCGGGAAAGGCACCGGCGTTCGACGAGTCCGGCACCTACGCGGAGGAATCGCTGACGCCCGCCGAGCCGGACTTCGAGCTGTGGGACGTGGGTCACGAGGCGCTGGCCGCCGCGGCCGACCACCTCGGCATTGACGTCGGGGAGCTGTTGTACGCGCGCGTCGACGTGATCGGTGACCGGCGCGACGCGCAGGTCCTGGAGCTGGAACTGGTGGAGCCGTCGCTGGGCTGGCGACAGCTGGACAAGGCGACGCGTGCCCGGCAGCAGCGCGAATTCGCGCTGGGCGTCGAATCAGCCCTGGACCGGCTCGGGCTTGGACCGCTCTCGCATCGACGCCCATAGCGCTGCGGTGGCGGCGGTGCAGGCGGCCGCGCCGAGCACATGGACGGCCACCAGCGCGGCGGGCACGCCGGTGAAGAACTGCACGGTGCCGACGAGACCCTGTGCGAACACCAGCGCCAGCAGCACGCCGAGCCGGAGCATGACGGGCCGCGGTGCATGCACCGCGAGCAGCCCGAAGCCGAGGCCGACCAGCAGAGCCAGATAGGCCACCAGCAGCGACGAGTGCAGGTGCACCAGCGTGGTGATCTCGACCTGCAGCCGGGGCACCGGCTGGGTGATGCTCTTGTCGCCCGCGTGCGGCCCGGCGCCGGTCACCAGCGTGCCGCTCACGAGTTGCGCGGCGAGCACGACTGCAGTCAATGCGGTCAAGTGGCGCAATGATTTTGGCACGACGGGCGTCGACACACCGTCGTCGGGCTGACCGATCTTGACGTACAGCAGCACCGCCAGCCACACCATGGTCATCGATGCGAGCAGGTGAATGGCGACCGTCCACCACAGCAATCCGGTCAGCACGGTGATACCGCCGATCACGGCCTGGGCCACCGTCGATGCGGGCATCAGCCATGCGTAGATCAGCACCTCGCGGCGACGGCGGGCCCGGGTGACGGCCAGCACCGCCAGCGCGGCTGTCAGCACCACCAGGAACGTGATCATCCGGTTGCCGAACTCGACGGCCTGGTGAATGCCGGCCACCTCGGCGTGCGGCACCGGGGTGAAGCTGCGAGGGAAGCACTGTGGCCAGGTCGGGCAGCCGAGGCCCGACGCGGTGACGCGCACGATCGCGCCGGTCACGGCGATGCCGCCCTGGGTCAGGATGACGGCCGCGGCGATGGCGCGCTGAACCCCCAGGCTCGGCATTGGCAGCAGGTCGACCATTCGCAGGAAGAGTCGTCCGACGGCCACGGCCTCGATCGTAGAGGACCGCAACTACAGCACGTAGTAGCGGGATGCGTTCGCGAGATCAGAGTTGTGACACGCCACACCGAGGATTTGCGTACCGGAACCTGATTTCGGCGACTGGCTGAACGCGTCAGGTGAAGCGGAACCAGCGCAGCGCGCATAACGCAGCGACCGCTCCCCACGCCGCGAGCACCGCCACTCCGAACCAGTCCACCGAAATCGTCATCGCCTGCGACAGCGCCTCGGTCAGCGCACCTGAGGGCGTCGTGCGGGCCACCCACTGCACGCCGTGCGGCACCATCCCGCCCTCCAGCGTCAACGCGCCCAATCCGGCGAAGACAAACCACAGCAGGTTGGCGACCGCCAGTACGATCTCGGCGCGCAGCGTGCCGCCGAGCAACAGACCGAGCGCCGCGAAACCCGCGGTGCCCAGCGCGATGATCGCCGCCCCGAGGACCAGCCCGGCGATGTTCGGCCGCCAGCCCAGCGCAAAACCGATGGCGCCCAACAGGATCGACTGCAAGAACACCACCGCGACGACGGCCAGCGACTTGCCTGCGATGATGCCCCACACTGGCAGCGCCGTCGCTCCCAGTCGTTTCAGCGCGCCGTAACGGCGGTCGAACGCGACCGCGATGGCCTGCCCGGTGAACGCCGTGGAGATCACCGCGAGCGCCATGATGGCAGGCACGAACGTGGCCGCCCGGTTCGGGCCGAACGAGCCCAGCGGCAGCAGCGTCAGCCCAACCAGCAACGTGATCGGGATGAACATGGTGAGCAGCAACTGCTCACCATTGCGCAGCAGCAGCCGCAGCTCCAGACCGAACTGCGCGGCCAGCATCTTCTGCACCGTCGCGGGACGGGGATCGGGTGAAAACGTCCCCGGCGCAAAACGATTGGTCATGATCGCAGCTCCCGGCCGGTCAGATCGAGGAAGACGTCCTCGAGGCTGCGCTGCTCGACCTGCATGTCGGTGGCCAGCACGTCCAGCCGCGCGCACCACGCGGTGACGGTGGCCAGCACCTGCGGGTCGATATGGCCCTCGACGAGATACTCGCCCGGTGCGGTCTCGGTAGCCTTGTAACTTTCGGGCAGCGCCGACACCAGCAGCGAGAGGTCAAGCATTCGTGGCGCGCGAAACCGCAACTGGTTCTCGGCGCCGCTGCGGGTCAGCTCCGCCGGCGTGCCGGTGGCCACCGCGACACCGTGGTCGATGATCACGATCCGGTCGGCCAGCTCCTCCGCCTCGGTCAACTGATGCGTGGTCAGCACCACGGTGACGCCGTCGCGGCGCAATCCATTGATCAAGTCCCACACCACGATTCGAGCGTGCGCATCCATGCCTGCTGTGGGCTCGTCGAGGAACACCAGCTCCGGGCGTCCCACCACCGCGCACGCCAGGGCCAGCCGCTGCTGCTGGCCGCCGGACAGCCGCCGATAGGTCGTGCGCGCCGCCTCGGTGAGCCCGAGCGTGTCCAACAGCCATTGCGGATCGAGCGGGTTGGCGGCATACGCCGCAACGAGATTCAGCATCTCGCCGGCCCGCGCGGCGGGATACCCGCCGCCGCCCTGCAGCATCACCCCGATGCGCTCACGCACACGGGCGTTGTCCGTCACGGGATCCAGCCCGAGGATCTCGATGCTGCCGGCGTCGGGCTTGATGAAGCCCTCGCACATTTCCACCGTGGTGGTCTTCCCCGCGCCGTTTGGGCCGAGCAGCGCGAGCACTTCGGCGGCGTGGACCTCGAGGTCGAGTTCGGAGACGGCGGCCGTCGACCCGTACCGCTTGCTGACCGCGCGCAGGCGCACGGGGACGGTCGAGTCGGTGGTCACGGGGATTCAGCGTAAGCGCCGGGCTTAGCGGTCTGCGGCGCCGGTAGCGTCGGCTCGACGACCTCGGGCTGCGGCGCCGGCGCATCGCCGGGGTCGGGCAGCTTGCGCCACGGCAGCCGGTAGTACGTCAGCGCGATCAGGGTCAACACGATGACCAAGCTGGCCAGGGTCGCCAGCACGATCTGGAACAGCGCGAAGCGGTCGCCGTTCGCGGTCGGCCCGAAGATGCCGATGACCAGGGTGACCGCGATCACGGCGGTGCGGAATCGGGGCGTGGTGGCCCAGCACGCCAGCGGGATGATCGCCCACAGCAGGTACCACGGCTGCACGACCGGGAACAGCAGGACGGTGGCACCCAGCGCGACGCCCAGCCCGCCCACCGGATGCAGCCGTCCGCGCAGCACGGCGAGCAACAGCCAGGTGACCACCACCGCGATCAGGAACACGCCGATGCCACGGGTCAGCGCCAGCACCGCGGTGGTGTGGTCGCCGAGGCCCAGCAGGATGCCGACCTGGCCGGTGCCCAGCGCCAGGAGTGTCGGCGGCGACATCCAACTGCGCACCACATTGGCTGTGCCAAGCGTGAAGACCCAGCCGAAGCCGAGCCCGCTTGCCCAGCCGATCACCCCCATCACGGCCAGCGACACCGCGGTCAGCGACCCGCTCGCGATCAGGAATGCCTTGAACGTGCCACCCCATCGGCGGGCGAGCGCCATCGCGACGAAGCCCAGTGCCAGCAGCGACGGCAGTTTCACCTGCGACGACAAGGTGATCAGCACGGTCCCCAGCAGCAGCATGGCCATCGGATACCCACGCGCCCACTGCTCACGGCTGCTGGATGTCGCCGCGCGAGCGGCTCCGATCCCGCGCAGCGCGAACTCCGTGCCTGCCAGCATCAGCCCGAGCATCAGCGCCTCGTTGTGGATGCCTGCGACCAGGTGCATGAACAGCAGCGGGTTGGCAGGGCCGAGCCACAGCGCGCTCACCTCGGCGACGCCGCAGCGCCGGGCCAGTCGCGGGGTGGCCCACACGATCAGGCCGACACCGGCCAGCACCAGTAGGCGGTGACACAGCACCGCTTCGACGATGTTCTCGCCGGTCAGCGACGAGATGCCGCGGCCGATCCACAGGAACAGCGGGCCGTAGGGCGCCGGTGTTTCCCGCCACAGGTTGGGCACCGACAGGGTGAATACATGGTCGAGGCCGAGCCCGGTAGCCGGGCCCACCCGGTACGGGTCGAGCCCCTGCAGCGAGATCTCGCTTTGCGCAAGGTATGAGTAGACGTCGCGGCTGTACATCGGCGGCGCGATCAGCAGCGGCAACGCCCACAGCAGCAGCAAGCGGTCCAGTTGGCTGCGCGTCATCCGACGTTGGCCCAACGCAAAGCGGCCCAGCATCAGCCACGC
>JAVRPG010000224.1:0-3555 GCA_032162325.1 Mycobacterium sp.
CGCGCCAGTTCGGCGTCGCTGACGCCGTGCGCGTTTTTGTAGCGGTCGATCAGCTCGACGAGGCGAGGGCTTGCCATAGCGTCAAGTATTGTGCGAACATCTAATCAAGTCAAGTGTCAGTACGCGATATAGCCAAGTGTGACTTGACATAATCTCTGTTATAAGGAGTCATCGCATTGGTTCGAACTGCGCAGCCCCGGCGCTGCCTTCCAATTCCAGAACTAGGGATTTTCGGGTAAAGCCACTGTGGTCAGATTCGACCTCGATCTCTGTGATGCGATCGAAGACTGAGTCGGCGGCCAGCGAGTCGACGAGGATGACGATGTTGCCGCCGTCGGCCTGGGCGCTAGGCACCGTGGAACTCGACCGCGGATTGGCCGCGTTCCAACGCCAACATCAGCCCGGCAAGAAGTCATCCACGGCGACGCACGTGACCTACGTGCGCTGTTCACCTCGCGCGACATCCCCAGGGCAGCAGCAGTGATCAGCGGTCTTCCCTGGCCATTGTCTGTGCCGGACTCGCCGATCAAGTGCGGGACGTGTGTTCGAGACGTTTCGGGTGTGGGTGGAGAACAACGGGTCAACACGTACCGTCGGTGAGTTGCTGTTCTGTCACCCGAGCACCGTGCGCTATCGACTGCACCGCATCGAGCGTTGTACCGGCCGGTCCCTGTCTAAGCCGAAGAACCTCGCCGATCTGTGCCTTGCGCTGGCGGTGCATCGACGTCTGATGTAGCCGTCGCGGGATCGGGTAACTCGGATGCCGATCGGTCGATGAGACGCCGATGCAATTCCAGTGTTAGCAAATGGATTTGACGGGTCAGTTCGGTATTGGTCTTGAGCTCCAACTCTTGAGCCTCAAAGTCATGGTCTGCCTTGGCCTGCTGAAACGCCGACTGACGGTTCTGACCGATCATCACGAACGTCGAAAGGAAGATCGCCTCGAGCGACACGACGAGGGTCAACGTGGGCCACGGGCTCTTCTCCAAAAACAGCATCCAGACGGCGAATATCGCTGCATGAAGCCAGACGAAGTTCATCGACCCCGCGAATGCGGTGATTCGATCGGCCACACGCACCTGGAAATCCCGGCTTCGTCTCTCGGCCTCTTCCAGCACGACTGGATGGTGGGTCGCCTTGCCGCTCAGGAGCCGGCGCGGGATCAGTTGTGGGATGCGCCGGGCAGTAACCGCGCGCTGATCGGTCGTCATGGTCGTCCCTTTCCCGGCCTATCGCAAACACCGGCCATACGCGCACTCTAACCGCGGCTAGCCGAGCGGACGGTGTCCGCCAGCACACGGTCGACATCACCGAATCGTTCTGCACAACAACTACACCGAGCGATACCCCTCGGCACCCTCACGGTGATTTGGGCGAAGAACGTCGCCGACGGCCAAGTCCAAGGATTCGTCATCGCCAACGGCTTCCCCGGCTTCTCGACGACGAAGCTTGAGATCACCTGGTTCGACTGGTCCGCGGTCGAGCGTGAGCTTTGCAGTTTCACGAAAGATCTCATCATGCCGCGCCGTCGTCACCCGGTATTCCTTCGGAACTCGACTTCAGGGTGGCCCAATATGTTTCGGCCAGAGGATTGGCCCAGCATCCCTCGTGCGGCCGACCGAACGGGCCAGATTGTGCTCGTGGCCGACGCTGGCGTTGTCCAGAGAACAGTCCAGGCGTCCGAACTATCTACGACGCCGTATACGGCCGAATCCAATACTTGCCGAGGCCACAATCGTCGGGCGACACGACGCGAGCTGAGCGCAGGATCACCCGATGGGCGAACACGGTGCTCGGGTGCACGATTCAAGACAAACTGGAAACGCAACGTGACTCGGACAGCACGTGCGCCGAACGATGTCTAACCCGTGGTCAAGGCAGGAAGTAATGAAACCCCGGGGGGAGTGCCACGTGAATACCATTGGGACCAATCGTTGTTGGGAATTTGCCACCGGTGCCACAGGGCTCCGTCAGTACCCATCACAAACAGGTCGAGGCGACCATCGGCACCGCGGGCAACCGCGGGGGATCCCATCAGGCCCGCCTCCGGTGGCGCGCCGTGGGAGTACCACGCAGACCAGCAGCTGTCGGCAACCGTTTGCCACTGGTGCCACAGGGCATCATCCTCACCCACGACGAAAATCTCTAGGCGGCCATCCGCACCGGGAGCAACCGCCGGGCGCATTCGCTGGAACTTCAGCCCGGGCGGGGCGTGGTGAGAATTCCAACCCGACCAGCTACCGCCGGGGACGATCTGGCCCATGTGCCAAAGCGCGAGATCGTTGGCCACGATGAAGAGTTCAAGGCGGCCATCTGCAGCGCGCGCGATCGCGGGAGCCGAGTCTGAGCCAAATAGGACACCAGACGGAGTCCCCCGAGACAACCAGCCGGACCAGCCGTTGTTGCGTGCAGTCTGCCAGGTGTGCCACACCGTACCTCCCTGGCTCACGATGAAGACCTCCAACAGTCCATCTGCGCCGGCAGCAACCGCTGGAGCCGAGTTGAGAAAGACTCCAGGCGGTGCGCCGCGTGAGGCCCAGCCCGACCAGTCGTCGCCGGGAGCGGTCTGCCACAGGTGCCACAGCGCTGCGTCGTCGCCTAGGACAAAGAGCTCCAGGCGGTCATCCGAGCTGGTCGCAACGGCCGGTGATCCAAACACGTTGGGGCCTGGCCTGCCGTGCGACATCCACGGTGACCACGCACTGTTGCCGACTGTCTGCCGCTGGTGGTACAAGGCTCCACCGGATCCGAATCCGTCGGGGTGAAGATCGTCGCCGACCACGAATAGTTCCAGGCGCCCGCCGTCGCCGGCTGCGACGGCGGGGGACCAACGCAGCCCATCAGCGCCTGGCGGAGTCCCATGAGAAAGCCAATTGGACCAACCGTTGTCTGCTGCCTTCTGCGAGATGCGCCACAACGCCTCGTTACCTACCTGATCGATGCCGACGACAAAGACTTCCAGTCGGCCTTCTATGCCCGGTGCGACCCACGTCGCGGGAGCGCGCGTCATGTCAGTTCCCTTCCCAGCCGCCCTCTAGCGGCGTCGTCCACGAGTACCGCGAGAGATGAGTGATGCTGGCGCAGTCGTCCTCAACTCGGCCCTGCGCATTGCATGCATCGGGGTGTCGGTGGCCATCCAACTGTCATGGTTCACGGTTGGTCCGTCCGCCGTCATCGTCAATGAGGGATTGTCCGCCACCCCCAAGAGGACGACACCGTCCCGACGATTCCTTCATTGAGCGCGACGGCCAGACAGAAGACACCGAAAAGCACCGCTATTGCTGTGACAGTCGTGTAGTCGAGCCGCAGGATCAGGATCGACCCAATGATCCAGGCGGCGCCGGTGATCAGAAGTACCCACCAAAATCGGGTCTTCGAAACGGCATCTTCGAAGAAATGACTGAACCGGCCTGATCGTGTCCTAGTGACCTGGTGACCGGTAGCGATCATCAATAACTCCCATGTATTCGATGGTCGAATCATCCGACTGCGGCACCAGGCGCAGAACACCGTGATGCCAACTGTCCTCAGTGCGAAGGCAATTCAATGTTGCGG
>JAVRPG010000225.1:0-5275 GCA_032162325.1 Mycobacterium sp.
CTTTCGGCAACGACGTCGCCAATTTGGTTGGCGACCCGACGCAGTACTGGGGACTGAAGGGTCTCATCGGCGGTAACGCGGTTGCCGCGGTGGCCGCGGATCCGAGCACCGGGACCGCCGCGGTCGATGCGGTGAATATCCCGCTGGCCGGCACGATCCCGCAGCTGGTCTTCGTGATGTTCCAGTTGATGTTCGCGATCATCACGGTCGCCCTGGTCTCGGGTGCGGTCGCCGACCGGCTGAAGTTCGGCGCCTGGCTGACCTTCGCGGGCCTGTGGGCGACGTTCGTCTACTTCCCGGTGGCGCACTGGGTGTTCGCCTTCGACGGCTTTACCGCGGAACATGGCGGGTGGATTGCGAACAAGCTGCACGCCATCGACTTCGCCGGTGGTACGGCGGTGCACATCAACTCTGGTGCAGCTGGCCTGGCGTTGTGCATCGTTCTGGGTAAGCGCAAGGGTTGGCCGGGGACTCCGATGCGGCCGCACAACCTGCCGTTCGTGATGCTGGGCGCCGGTCTGCTGTGGTTTGGCTGGTACGGGTTCAACGCCGGTTCGGCTCTCAGCTCGGGTGGCGTCGCGGGGACAACATTCGTGACCACCACCGTGGCCACCGGTACCGCCATGCTGGCCTGGCTGCTCGTCGAGAAGATCCGTGACGGGCACGCCACCTCGTTGGGTGCTGCGTCGGGCATCGTGGCCGGCCTGGTCGCGATCACGCCGTCCTGTTCGTCGGTCAACGTCCTCGGCGCGCTGGCGGTCGGTTTCCTGGGCGGCGCGATTTGCGCGCTGGCTGTGGGGCTGAAGTTCAAGTTCGGCTTCGACGATGCACTCGACGTGGTCGGGGTGCACATGGTCGGTGGTCTCACGGGCACCTTGCTGATCGGTTTGCTCGCGGCTCCCCAGGCGCCTGCCATCAACGGTGTCAAGGGTGTATCAGCGGGTCTGTTCTACGGCGGTGGATTCGATCAACTGTGGCGCCAGGCGGTCGGTGCGTTCGCGGTTCTCGCGTACTCGTTCATTGTTACGACTATCTTGGCGTTGATCCTGAAATTCACCATTGGCCTGCGCCTTGGTGAAGAGGACGAGGTCGGCGGCATTGACGAGGCCGAACACGCCGAGACTGGTTACGATCTCGTGCCGGTTGGCGGTAGCTCGGTGCTTGCCCGTCACGGCGCGGAGGAATGAGGAATATGAAACTGATTACTGCGATCGTCAAGCCGTTCACGCTCGAAGACGTCAAGACGGGCCTCGAGCAGTCGGGCATTCTCGGAATGACCGTTAGCGAGGTTCAGGGCTACGGCCGCCAGAAGGGTCACACGGAGGTGTACCGCGGCGCGGAGTACTCCGTCGACTTCGTGCCGAAGGTGCGGGTAGAGGTTATGGTCGATGATTCCGCCGTCGACAAGGTGGTGGATGTCATCGTCCAGGCCGCACGCACCGGGAAGATCGGCGACGGCAAGGTGTGGGTCAGCCCGGTCGAAACCGTCGTCCGGGTGCGCACCGGAGAGCGGGGAACGGACGCCCTTTGATCCGTATCGTGAAGTGAGACGTCGTCTCCCGGCCGTGCACCGTGTGAGCGTTAGTTCCTAAGGCCGGGGGAGGACTCGAATGACTGAGAAGACACCAGATCCCGCCGCCGGAGCCTCTCGATGGGAGGCGCCGGCGGCGGGCTCGTCTCGCCCTGCAACGGATCTGGCCGCGGCATCCGAAAAGCTGCTCGCGGGCGGCGCACGCCAACTGGATTCGGCCGCGCTACGCGATGCGCTGCTGGACTTGCACGATTTCTGGCTCACCACAAAGGCAACCGAGATCGGGATCACCGCCACCAGTGGGTTCGCGATCGTCGCCACCGGTGGGCTGGGGCGGGGAGAGCTGCTGCCGTACTCGGACCTCGATTTGACGCTGTTGCATGACAACATGCCCCATGACGTCGTCGGTCAAGTCGCTGAATTGCTGTGGTACCCGTTGTGGGACGCGAACATTCGCATCGATCACAGCGTGCGCACGGTGCCCGAGGCGATGAAGGTCGCGGGCGAGGACATCTCCGCGGGCCTGGCCATGCTCGAGGCCCGGCACATTGCGGGTGACTCCGACCTGGCGTCGCTGCTGATCGGCGGAGCCCGTCGGCAGTGGCGCACCGGAATCGCTTCGCGTTTCGACGAACTCGTCGAGCACACCCAATCGCGGTGGCAGCGCAGCGGTCAGATCGCCCACCGCGCAGAGCCCGATCTGAAGTGCGGTCGCGGCGGCCTTCGCGACGTGCAACTGCTCAACGCCTTGGCGATCGCGCAACTCGCCGACGTCTATCCGAGCCGCTCGCTGGCCTCGCCGATCGGCACGCTGGGCGAGGCGCATCTGGCACTGCTCAACGTGCGCACCGAACTGCACCGGGTGTCCGGCCGCGGTCGGCAACTGCTGCTGGCCCAGCACGCTGATGAGATCGGCGCTGCGCTGCACATCGGTGACCGATTCGACCTGGCGCGCACGCTTTCTGACGCCGCCCGCACGGTCAGCTACTACGTCGACGCCGGGCTGCGCACCGCGGCCAACGCATTGCCGCGCCGCGGTTTGGCGGCGTTCAGGCGCCCCGTGCGCCGACCCCTCGACGAGGGCGTCATCGAGTTCGCCGGCGAGGTGATCCTGGCCCGTGACGCTCGCCCGGACCGCGACCCTGGCCTGATCCTGCGGGTGGCCGCCGCATCGGCCACCACCGGGTTGCCGATCGCCGCGTCAACCCTTGCCCGGCTCAGCGAGAGTGCGCCGGAGCTGCGCACGCCGTGGCCCCGCCAGGCGCTCAAGGATCTGCTGGTGATGCTGGCGGCCGGTCAGTCGGCAGTGGCTACCATCGAAGCGCTCGACCGGACGGGGTTGTGGGGAAGGCTGTTCCCGGAGTGGGGCGCTGTGCGCGATCTACCTCCGCGCGACGTCGTGCATATCTGGACCGTCGACCGCCACCTTGTCGAAACCGTCTCGCGGGCAAGTGTATTCACCACGCGGGTATCCCGTCCCGACCTGTTGGTGCTCGGTGCGCTGTGCCACGACATCGGCAAGGGCCGGGGCGGGGACCACAGCGTCATCGGGGCCGAGTTGGCCATCCAGATCGGCACCCGGCTGGGTCTGTGGCCGTCGGACATCGAACTGCTGTCAAAGGTGGTGCGCCATCACCTGCTGCTGCCGCACACCGCGACGCGACGCGATCTACAGGACCCGAAGACCATTGCGTCGGTGGTCGACGCGCTCGACGGCGACCCGGTGCTCTTGGAGCTGCTGCAGGTGCTGGCCGAGGCGGATTCGCTTGCGACCGGTCCCGGGGTGTGGGGCGACTGGAAGGCGTCGCTGATCGGTGATCTGGTTCGGCGCTGCCGGTTGGTGATGGCGGGTGAGCCGCTTCCGACGCCTGATCCGATTGACCCGCGCTATCTTTCGTTGGCCTCCGATGTCGGCGTGCACGTCGAGTTGACCCCTGGCGACGGCCCGCACATCTACAACGTGACGATGATCGCGCCAGACCGCCGGGGCCTGCTGTCCAAGGCGGCCGGCGTGCTTGCGCTCAATTCGCTGCGCGTGCACTCGGCGTCGGTGAACGCAGATGAGGGCTCGGCCATCAACACCTTCGTGGTGTCACCGCATTTCGGTTCACCGCCGGCCGCCGAGCTGTTGCGCCAGCAGTTCATCCTCGCCCTCGAGGGCGAACTCGACGTGTTGGCGTCGCTGGACAAACGCGACCGCGACGCGGCACAGCACGGCATCAGCCGCGCCGGGGAGATACCGGACGCGGTGCCCATCAACCACGCCGCGGCACCTCCGAAGATCCTGTGGTCGGAGGGCGCCGGGCCTGGGGAGCTGGTGGTGCAGATCCGTACGACCGACCGTGCCGGCCTGCTGGCGAGGCTGACGGCGGTGTTCGAGCGCGACGGCGTGGACATCGCGTGGGCGAAGGTCACCACGCTGGGGTCGTCGGTCGTCGACGTGTTCGGAATCACCGCCGTCGGCGACGGCGATTCAGCCGGAGCGCCGACTTCGGTCATCGGTTCGATGCGCGATGAGCTCGAGCATGACCTGTACGGCGTGCTGCCAGCCCCCGCGCCCGCGAAGCCGGCGTCCGAAGCCAGTTAGGCTGGTCGGCGTGTTTGAATCGCTATCCGACCGGTTGACCGGCGCCCTGCAGGGGCTGCGTGGCAAGGGGCGGCTGACCGACGCCGATATCGACGCGACCGCCCGCGAGATTCGGCTGGCGCTGCTGGAAGCCGACGTCTCGCTGCCGGTCGTGCGCGCGTTCGTGGCGCGCATCAAGGACCGGGCCAAGGGCGCCGAGGTCTCCGGTGCGCTCAACCCGGCCCAGCAAGTCGTCAAGATCGTCAACGACGAACTGATCACCATCCTCGGCGGCGAGACCCGCCAGCTGGCGTTCGCCAAGACCCCACCGACCGTGCTCATGCTGGCAGGCCTGCAAGGCTCCGGTAAGACAACGCTCGCCGGCAAGCTCGCGAAATGGCTTCGGGACCAAGGGCATACGCCGTTGCTGGTCGCGTGCGACCTGCAGCGTCCCGGAGCGGTCAACCAGCTGCAGATCGTCGGCGAGCGGGCGGGTGTGCAGGTGTTCGCGCCGCATCCCGGGGTCTCGACCCAAGGTTCCGAGCAGGCCGGGCACGGCGACCCGGTGGCCGTCGCGGCCGCCGGCCTCGCCGAGGCCAAGGTCAAGCATTACGACGTCGTCATCGTCGACACCGCCGGCCGCCTCGGCATCGACGAGGAACTGATGAGCCAGGCCGCCGCGATCCGCCAGGCGGTCGACCCTGACGAAGTGATCTTCGTCCTCGACGCCATGATCGGCCAGGACGCGGTGACCACGGCCGACGCCTTCCGCGAGGGCGTCGGATTCACCGGTGTGGTGCTGACCAAGCTCGACGGTGACGCCCGTGGCGGCGCGGCGCTGTCGGTGCGCGAGGTCACCGGTGTGCCGATCCTGTTCGCGTCGAGCGGCGAGAAGCTCGACGACTTCGACGTCTTCCACCCCGACCGGATGGCCAGCCGAATCCTGGGCATGGGCGACGTGCTGTCCCTGATCGAGCAGGCCGAGCAGGTCTTCGACGCCGAGCAGGCCGAGGCCGCGGCCGCCAAGATCGGCTCGGGTGAGCTGACCCTGGAGGACTTCCTCGAGCAGATGCTGGCCATCCGCAAGATGGGCCCGATCGGCAACCTGCTGGGCATGCTGCCCGGCGCAGGCCAGATGAAGGAGGCGCTGGCCGCTGTCGACGACAGCCAACTCGACC
>JAVRPG010000226.1:0-5445 GCA_032162325.1 Mycobacterium sp.
TCTGATTCATGCAACCAGAACAACTGGTGCGCCGCACGGCTGGGTCGTAATTGGTGACCCCGCCGCCGCGATGCGCAGCCGACCACCAGCTCGCCGCCGGCCGTGCGCGTCGGTCATCAGCCTGCTCATGCCCGACGCATCAAGACACGATGCCGCTGAACACCGCCAACGTGTTCTCTACACCGCGCTTGACAGCGACGAGGGCACCGAACCTGCTGGCTGAAAACCTCCCGGCGGTTCACCGGCTCAGTCGCGCGCGGTCAGCACGACCGGGGCCCCGCCAGCCGGCACCAGCAACGGGTGTTTGCGGCTGGTGCGTCCGCCGAGGCGACCGTCGACCGCGCTGAGCCGGCGGTGCTGGAGCAGGGTCCGCAACAGCACGCGCGCCTCGAGCAGCGCGAACTCGGTGCCGAGACAGTAGTGCGCACCGCCGCCGAACGGCACCCAGGTGTAGGGAACGGGTCGTGAGCTCAGAAAGCGTTCGGGCCGAAAGGCGAGCGGGTCGGAGTACAAGTCGGCGCGCTCGTGCAGGGCCATGATCGCGATCACGATGAACGCGCCGCGCGGGACGAGTAGCCCGTTGAGGTTGAAGGGCTGGAGCGCGCGGCGACCGGTGAACGGCAGCCCTGGGCGCAGCCGTAACGTCTCGGCGATGACCGCGTCGAGGTAACCGTCCTCGCCGCGGTCCGTGCTCGCCTCGAGTGCAGCGAGCGCGTGCGGGTGGTGCACTAGCAGGTCCCCCACCCAGCCGAGAGTGACCGCGGTGGCTGCGGAGCCGGCCAGCATCAGCCCGCGCATCGAGCGCGCCAGGAACGCGTCGTCGCGCGGCTCGTCGTCCTGCTCGTTGAGCTCCAGATACATGGTCAGGCAGTCGTCGCGGCGTGATCCCGTGCGCCGACGCTCGGCGATCTCCTCGAGGACGATCGCGTCGACCGCGGCAGCGGTGCGTGCCACACGGGGGATCGCAAGCCAGCGGCCGCGGAGCGCCATCGAGAGGATACCGACGCCGAGGAAGCTTGGGCTCTGGATGACCGCGTTGTAGGCGAGCATCGCGCGCTCCAGGCGCTGCATCCGCTCCGGCTTCGAGACGCCGAAGATCACGGTCATCATCACGTCCATTGCGAGCTGCGTGCCGATCGTGCTGAACGCGACCGGCTTGCCGAGCGGCCACTCCGGCAACCTCCGGAGCACGGCGTCGGCCATCGCTCGCTCGTAGGACTTCAGCACTTTGCCGTGTAACGGCGGCGCGATCCTGCGCTTCTCGTTAAGGTGAGCCTCGCCCTCAAGGAAGATGTAGGCGTCGCTGCCGAACAGCGGCTCGTGGGGGGTGAAGCGGCGGAGCATCTCGCCGAAAGAAAGCGCGCGGTCGCGGTCGGAGAACACCGCCTTGGCGTCCTGAGGGGACGAGGTTACGACCACCTTCGGGCCCAACGAAAGATCGATCAGGAAGCGGTCGCCGAGCGCCCACAGCGGCGAGCGTGGCCGGCCCGGCCGCAAGAAGCGGCCGCGGTCACGCGCCAGGTCGCGGATTCCAACCCTCGGCAACGTGTCCAGTGTTCGCAGCGGACTCGCGTCAGCTGTGTGGGTTTCGGGCTCGCGCCCGGTGCTGGCGGTCATCGCTTGCCTCCACGTTCAAAAAGCCACAGGGCCGGCCGGCGCACGCCGACCACTGGGCTGCGTGTCGCCGGCCACGACAATACCGCCCTACCTGGCAAACCCCTGCCGTTCATCTAAAGCTAACGCTTACTCGGGAGGTGAACGATGCCGCGGCGTTCGAACCACACTCGCGCCGCTTCATCGACGACCACTCCCGGGCCGCCATCGCCAGCGTCGCCCGACCCGTCACCACCGGCCCCGACGTCGTCGACGCCTTCGTCGCTGAATGGGTCCGCCGCCAACGCTCCGATCGGCGTCGCGTCGGCTGACGTGGCAAGGATTTTGCTCGACTCGACCGTCCTCATCGACGCTCTCCGCGGTCGTCCGGCGGGCGAGCGCCTACGCGCTCTGCGCCGCCAAGGTGACGAACCGTGGACCTGTGCGATCTCGATCGAGGAGATCTGGCGCGGACTGCTTCCCGGCGAAGAAGCCATAGCACAACGGCTGGTGCGCGGCTTACGCTGCGCACCGTTGGGCCCGCCTGAAGGAAGTCGCGCTGGACAGTGGCGCCGGCAGTTCGCCGAACGAGGGATCACCCTTCACCAAGCCGACTGCCTGATCGCCGCCGCCACCGCGGGCATTGGTGCTCGCCTGGCGACGGGCAACCCCGCCGACTTCCCCATGGACGACATCACGGTCGAGCACTGGCCGGTCGGGCGCTGAAGGCGTCTTCTCTAACGGCAGATCTGCGGCACCCACAGACCACCTTCGAGTACGACCGACTGACCACCGCAAGGATGCGGCGACCATTGGGGGGAAAGTGACCCAGCGATATCAGCATCCATCACCGTCCATGACGGCTTACGAACGACACACGCCAGCAGTCGCTCGTTCACAAGCGTTCACAAAACGAAACGGCGCCAGCTGATGCCGACGGCCGTTTGGCCTGGTCAGGGCCACTTTCTTTAGTAGCGGGACAGGATTCGAACCTGCGACCTCTGGGTTATGAGCTAACCGGTGACAGTCTCACATCGATCCGCAGGTCTCAAAAGCGCAGGTCACGGCCAATCGCCCGTCTAGGCCATGACGGCCCGTTCCACGTCGTCTCCGCGGTTGCGCCGCGTTTCGTTCCCAAATCCGTTCCCATCGAGCATGGTTCTAGCGGTCTTGTTTGTGCAGGTGAGCGGTGTTCGGTGATCTGAGTCGTGTCACTGCGTCTCTCGTGTCTCAATCGGAGCTTCCAATCCTCTGGTAACACATATCTCGTATGGCGCAACTGATCTGGGCGGTGATTGCGCAGCCGCTCGTGCCGATTCGCCGCGGATGGCGGCCCGCTACTGCACAGCACGCCCGGGCGGACCGAGAGAAGACGACTGGTTCAACAGCGGGGCGGTGCTGCGACGCGACCGGGCCCGTTGGGGAGTCGGGCAAGGGCCAATTCGAGCGTATCGCCAAGGACTACGACCGCGTCAGCTGCGACCGGATCTCAATCGCTGGCGAAAGACCGGCAGCGGTGCCTTCGACATGAAGAAGGTGAAAGCCGTCGCTCGGCTGTCGCCGGATCTTGACGGGCCATCATTGCGGCCAGGCCGGCCCGGTGATCGGCGGGGAACTGCACCCAAGGATGGCAGAATCGCCAGCGGTGGTGGGCGTGCACACGAGCTGCGGCGGATTCTGAATGGGAGGAGCAGTGCGGACACCCTTGCAGGGATCGCACCCGACAGCCGAATTCGGTTGAAACGGAGGCGGGGGAAGTGCCAACGGAGGCGGGGGAAGTGCCAGGGTGCCAGTCCAACCACCGAGCAAGAAACTAGCAAGCAGTGTGATCATTTGTTGTCCTTTTCAACACAGAGGTAACGGTCGCCGTAGTCCTTGCGGTAGTTGCCCAGCGTCACGATGTACAGCGCGGTGGAATGATGAATTGCAATGTCACGAGCCAACTCCGAGCTCCGCGTCCTCTCCTTTGCGCAGCTTGCCCACGAGATCAGTTCGAGTGGTGGCGTTGTTCATCGGACCACCACGCCCGGCATCAGCCGAGACATAGCCTCTTTGTGCCCAGCGCGGCCTCTCGCAGGAGAATCTGCTGGCGCTGAAGTGAGTTGCCTGGCTCCGGCATGAGTTGCCTGGCTCCGGCAGTTGCGTGGCTCCGGCAGTTGCCTGGCACCGGCCATGATCGCCTCAGGAGGCCACTTCTCGCAGAGCAGCGTCTGGCGGTGAATCGTGCTGATGTCGGCGTCCTCGTTGTAGACGGCCGACCGGGGGACGAAGAAGACACCCGCTCGAAAGCGCCAAGCGGACGAAGCCAATGCAACCCGTCGCCTCGCCAGCAGATCGTCGCAGCCGACGCCCTGGGGCGGAAAAAATGGGTTCCCGACCAATCATCAGCTACCTCCATGAGCCTGTTCACGTCCGGCCCTAAACCGCGGTTACACCAGTCTTCTCACGAGGTGCGTCTTGGTCTTGAACCCGCGCGCCAGGTCGGTGTACCGTCGCGCCAACAAGCCGGGCCGTCGCAGCGATAGGTGTTGCGGTACTGGGTCCGCTGAACAGCCGTAGTGGGCCTAGAAGGTGCGGCTGAAGTGGCTGGTGTCGGAAAACCCCAGCGCTGAGCAATGACCGAGATGGACCGATCGCTGTCGGTCACGTCCGCTTGGGCGCTTGCCAGCCTGCGTGCGCGCACGACCATCTACCGTTTGACCGGTGCCTGCTTGCCACCAGGAGTCGGAAAGCATCCCCAGCGGATGTGATTAACCAGTACCAAGAAACCAGGCAGCGTGGGTACGGCTCACAGAATTATCAAGCTCTCAGACCTGTGGGGCAATCGCGTATCCCGACTCTACTTGACTCAACAATTTCGCCGAAATTGCCTGTGGCGATGAGGCTTTCGCTCTTTACTGCCAGGCTTCCGCTCACCGTACTTGTTCCGCGCTGGCGGTCCCACCATCAAGCTGAAATGGCGAGAGCGACGTATGAGCTGCTCCAGCCCGCTGCTCCACTTCCGCCAGACGCTGCAAACCATGGGACTGCTCCGCAAGCACAAAGGCACTCTCGTGTTGACCCGCGCGGGCGCTGCCGCCCAGGGCGACCCCTCGAAGCTCTGGGACCACCTGTCGTCACGGCTGCTGCCTGGCGAGGAGGGCACCTTCGATAGCCACGCGACGTTGCTCCTGTTGACATACGCCGCCACGTCGAACAACTCCGAGCTGCCGCTTGACCAGTTAGCCGCCGCGCTGGCTGAGATCGGTTGGCGTCACGCCGACGGCCGCCCGGTCGGCGGGTCCGCGTTCTACCGCCTGCCCGTCTTCGACGTGCTCATCAACGTCTCGGATCACCCAGCGTCTGGGACGAACGACGCCGCATCAGCCCCGCCGCAGCCACCCTGGCGCGGGCAGCGCTTCGTCGCGTGCGCGGGGGCTGATGAGGTAGCGGCTCTCGCGCTCGTGCGTCAGCTCACCACCGCGTCGCGAAGGGATCATCGAAAAGGTCATAATTGCCCGTCTTTTTCCACTGCCCAAGCGCGCTGTGATCAGTTCCGAACCAGCGGACGTGGCCGGCCGCCTCTGCGTCAATACGCGCGCCATCAGTCAGATGTCCTGTCGGAATCTCTTCGGGTGCAAGCGGTTGCCAGAGGAACGGATGCAGGACGCGTGCACCGAACAGGATCAAATTTTGCGTCCCGGGCAGTGCGGCTGACGGCACCACCATCGCGCTCGCGCCGCTGGCTCGCACTTCATCGGCAAGCGCCTGTGTAGGGGCGTAGTCGTCGCCGACGAGTTCGTCCGGCGTGCAACCGTAGTTGGCGCACTCGTCGAAATCGACTCGCGTGACGTCACTGACATCAATCACCGC
>JAVRPG010000227.1:0-10215 GCA_032162325.1 Mycobacterium sp.
TACGCCCACAAGACGTTCGGCGCGTACGCCAACGACAGATATCCAATCAGTGCCCCGACTGCGCCGAGCATCATCGCCGCGCGCGCCGACAACTTGCCGCTCTCCCGCAATCGGCCGGCCGGGAACGCCACCGCGGCCTGGAAGAACACCCATACGCCCAGCAACCAGAAGATATGGCCGTGCCCCCAGTGGTGCGCGTCGACGAGCGTGTCCTCGGCCGAGGTGAATGCGTATTCGGACGAGCTGATGGCCATCATCGCGATCCACGGGAGCCATACCATCCATGCCCGTGAACGCCCCAGGATGTCGCGGTCGGTCTCCCCGATCCGGTACACCCTGCCGTTATCGTCTACTACCTCGCGGTATACCGGCTGAGCTGACGCATTCATGCGTGTCGAATCTCCTTCTTGGTTCGTATACTGCCGACTGTCTGCGTTCTGGGTGGCGAAATCGTCAGATGACCCCCTTCGCCTTCAGCGCCGAAAGCTGGTCGCCAAGGCCGAGCTCGTTGCCGTAGATGTGTTCGTTGTGTTCGCCCAGCAGCGGGGAGCGGTGGACGTCGACGGGGGAGTCGGACAGCTTGATCGGGCAGCCGACGGTGGTGAACTCGCCGCGCTCGGGATGGTCCACCCGAACGACCATGTCGTTGGCCGCCAGTGAGGCGTCGTCAACGATTTCCCTGGTGGAAAGGATTGGGCCGCAGGGGATGTTGTGCTCCGTGAGCATCTCGAGCGCCCGCCACTTGCCGAGGCCCATGCTCCATTCCTCAATCAGCTGGAACATCTTGTCCAACTTGTTCAGCCGCGCTTGCGGCGTGCTCCATTCGGGATCGGTGACCAGCTCGGGCCTGCCGATCAGGTTCGCGATGGGCTCCCAGCCCACCGGCTGGACGACAACGTAGATGTAGTCGTTGGGCCCGCCCGGCGCGCATTTCACGGCCCAGCCCGGCTGGCCGCCGCCGGAGGCATTGCCCGATCGCGGGACGCTGTCGCCGAACTCCTCGTTGGGGTATTCACCCAGGGGTCCGTGCTGCAGCCTCTGGTGGTCGCGCAGCTTGACGCGGCACAGGTTGAGCACCGCGTGCTGCATGGCGACGGTCACGCGTTGCCCGCGGCCGGTGTGCTCGCGCTGGTAGAGCGCGGCCAGGATGCCGGCCACGGTGTGGATACCGGTGCCCGAGTCGCCGATCTGCGCTCCGGTGGCCAGCGGCGGGCCTTCCTCGAACCCGGTTGTGCTCATCGACCCGCCCATGGCCTGCGCGATCACTTCGTAGGCCTTGTAGTGGGTGTACGGCCCGTCGCCAAAACCCTTGATGGAGGCGAAGATCAGCCGCGGGTTGATTCGCTGCAGCTCGTCCCACCCGAAGCCCATGCGCTCGATCGCGCCGGGGCCGAAGTTCTCGGCGAGGATGTCGAACCGAGGCAGCAGGTCGGCGAAGATTCGCTTGCCCTCTGCGGACTTCATGTTCAGCGTGATGCTCCGCTTGTTGCAGTTGAGCATCGTGAAGTAGAGGCTGTCGACATTCGGGATGTCACGTAGCTGCTTGCGCGTGACGTCGCCGGCGGGAGCCTCCAGCTTCACGACGTCCGCGCCCAGCCAGGCAAGGATCTGCGTGCATGACGGGCCGGACTGGACATGTGTCATGTCCAGGACACGCACGCCCTCGAGTGCCTTTCCCAAGACAGTCCCCTTATTTGTGCACCGTCTGGTTCGCGGACCCCGACACATCCGCGTCGGAGTCGAACCACACGTTCATCAGTGACCGCTTGCCGGACCCGGCACAGTTCGCTCGCTGCTATCGAATACTGCATAACGCTGTTGCTTGTGAAGGCAGTCACTCACCTCGTCAGAAAGTAACCTTCATCACACGGCGTACGGTATACCTCATACAATCTGGACGCAAGCCCCGAGTTTCCTGTTGATTTCCTTGGCCCTCTGGAACCGTCTATTGCAGCCGCGTACAGTGCCGCCGCCCAGCGCAGGCCGGCGTGGCCGTGAACCCGCGGGTGACCGAAGCATGGGGCGCGGGAATGCGCCGACATCGCCACGGCCGGTCTAGGCCGCCACTCCCGGCTCGCTCACGTAATCCGTTGTGCGCCAATAGTTGTCGCGGAAACGGGTGAGCGAGCGCGCGTGAGTGGCGTCCCGGCGGTGCGGGCGCACTGTTGGCCGATCCGGAAGCTGGCCTGTGGGCCGGCGAACCGGCAGTTGTGCGAATCGAACGGGCGCTGAGGCCCCGCTCGACGCGGCCTTCTTGTGGCCCTGGCAGAGAAGTCTGTGAGTCCTGGTCGAACGCTGGACAAGCGGTGTTACTTACACCACACTGTTGTCTACCTCATACGGTATGCAATGTTGTGACGAGCAGCTCCTCACCACAATGGAGTAAACCGGCTCGAGTCAAAGGAATATTCACTAATGGTTCAGATCCCCACGGTCGTGGAATCCGATCCGCCGACGGGTAAGGCACTCGACGGTGTTCGAGTGCTCGACATGACGCATGTGCAGTCGGGTCCCTCGGCCACGCAATTGCTCGCTTGGCTCGGCGCAGATGTCATCAAGCTCGAGGCGCCGGGAACCGGAGACGTCACGCGCAGCCAGCTTCGCGACATTCCAGGTGCCGACAGCCTGTACTTCACGATGCTCAACTGCAACAAACGCAGCATCACCCTCAACATGAAGAGCGACGAGGGCAAGCAGATCTTCACCGATCTGGTGTCTCGGGTCGACATCCTCGTTGAGAATTTCGGCCCGGGCGTCGTCGATCGGTTCGGGTTCACCTGGGAACGGCTGAAGGTGATCAACCCGCGCCTGATTTATGCCTCGATCAAGGGATTCGGTCCCGGCAAGTACTTCGACTTCAAGGCCTACGAAGTCATCGCGCAGGCGATGGGTGGTTCGATGGCCACCACAGGTTTCGAGGACGGGCCGCCCGTGGCGACCGGTGCACAGATCGGTGACTCGGGCACCGGAATCCATCTTGTCTCAGGGATTTTGGCCGCGCTCTACCAGCGCACGAATACCGGCCGTGGACAGCGTGTTGAGGTCGCCATGCAAGAGGCGGTCCTCAACCTGTGCCGCGTCAAGCTTCGCGACCAGCAAAGGCTCGCCGGCGGCCCGCTCCAGGAGTACCCGAACGAGCATTTCGGCGACGAGGTTCCTCGATCGGGCAACGCCTCTGGCGGCGGCCAACCAGGATGGGCGGTCAGGACCAAGGGCGGTGGTCCCAACGATTACATCTACGTCATCGTGCAGCCCCAACGCTGGGCGCAGCTGGCGGAGCTGATCGGCAGGCCCGACCTTGCCGATCACCCCGATTGGGCGCGGCCAGAGGACCGACTTCCAAAGCTGGACAAGGTTTTTGCGCTGATCGAGGATTGGTCCGAGAGGCACACCAAATGGGAGGCATTGGAGGCGCTCAACGCGCTCAACGTCCCATGCGGTCCGGTGCTCAGCACCAAGGAATTGATCGAGGACGACACGCTCACCGATCTCGGGGCGATCGTGACCGTCGACCACCCCGAGCGCGGCCCGTTCAAGACCGTCGGCTCTCCGCTACGGCTGTCGGACTCCCCAGTGGAGATCGTCCGCTCCCCGAGCCTCGGCGAGCACACCGACGAGATCTGCACGGAGCTGGGCTATTCGCCCGAGCAGCTCGAGCTGTTCAGGCGAGCCGGAGTCATCTGAGCAATGGCCGCCCGACATCATCGGGCGCGCTGACCGATTCGGGCCACTGGCTCGGCGACGAAAGGACAAAAACCGTCATGCGATAGACCGGCCGCCGCTAGCGCCGCTTAGGCCAAGAACGTACGTGATACGCGAAAACCGCCGCCGCGGTGCGCGATTGCTTCACGCGGGCCGACACCCGTGTGAAGCCAAGCAGGTGCTCCGATGTCTGTCGCGAAAACTCCACGCGAGAGGCCATCGAGGCGCGAGCCTTTAACCATTCGTAGAAAGAGAATCAAGCATGTCGTCAACTTTCGCAAGTCATCGCGAGATCACCGACGCGAACGGCCGCGTTTACCGCGTCGGCGAGACCGACCGCGAACTCCTCGGCAGGTCCCGGGCCTGGATGGTCTGGCTGCCGTGGGCCGCCATGATGGCGATCAGTGTTTACGAATACGGCTACGGCGCCGCCGCGAAGTCCCTGCGCGACGCGCACCACTGGAGCATGTCCGAGACGTTCTGGCTGCTTTCCATCTGGGCCTTCTTCCAGGCACTCGTCGCGTTTCCCGCTGGCAAGCTCCGGGAGAAGGACATCGTCTCGGCCAGGGCCGCCATGTTGGTCGGCGCGGTCCTGTCGGCGGTCGGCTTCGTCAGCATCGCCAACAGCGACAACCTGGTAATCGCCTACCTCGGCTTCGCCGCATGCGGGGGCATCGGTGCAGGCCTGGTCTACGCAACGTGCATCAACATCGTCGGCAAGTGGTACCCAGAGCGGCGAGGCGGAAAGACCGGATTCGTCAACGGCGGATTCGCTTACGGCGCTGTGCCGTTCATCTTCATCTTCAGCTACGCCCTGCATCCGAACACATATGTCTGGGTCCTCGACCTGGTGGCCCTGTACATGCTGGTTGTCGTCGCCGTGTGCGGAATGCTTTTCCGGGACCCGCCGAAGAACTGGTGGCCGGCAGAGGTCGACCCGGTGCAATGGTCGAGCAGCAAGAAGGGCGCGGAGAGCCTCCGGAAGAACCCGCCTGCCGTCCGGCAGTACACACCAATGCAGGCGATCAAGACCGGCATGCTGCCACTCATGTGGCTGTCGCTGGGAATCAGCGCCGGCGTCTCGCTGTTCGGAATCAGCTACATGGTGCCGTTCGCCAAGGACCTCGGCTTTGGCCCTTTGATCGCGGCGTCGTCCGCCGGCGTGCTCTCGGTCATCAACGGCACCGGCCGCACGGTGACCGGCTACATATCGGACCGGCTTGGACGCAAGCAGACTCTGCTGATCGTGCTGCTGGTCGAGTCTTTGTCACTGGTCGGCCTGCTCTATGCAGGCAAGGCCGAGAGCGAGATTGCGTTTCTCTCCTTCGCCTTCCTGGTGGGATTCGGCGGCGGCGCCTTCTACCCGATGTTCGCCTCGCTCACTCCGGACTACTTCGGCGAGAACAACAACGCCAGCAACTATGGCCTCATCTACAGTTCCAAGTTGCTCGGTTCGGTCGTGGGGATCGGCGTCGGGGCAAGCGTCATTGACTCCTGGGGTTATACCGGTGCCTACTGGCTCGCTGCGGTGAGCGCTCTGGTGTCGGCCGGGATCGCGCTATTCCTGCGGCAGCCGGGCCGCAGCCGGGTGTCCGCGCCACCGGCCGAGCCAAGCGTATCCATCCCGAAGAAGTCACTAGCACCCACGCTGGCCGACTGAGCGAGGCCACGGGGCGGCCGAGGGGAGAACCGGTCAGGCGTTCCCCTCGGCCGCCTTCTGGCGCCGTTGGTGGTACATCTCCCTGGTGCGCTCGGTGTGCCGGCGCATCAGGTCGGCGGCCCTGCGGCCGTTGCCGTGGGCGATCGCGTCTATTAGTTCGGCGTGCTCGTCCCAGGCGTCTTTGCCACGCGCCCGGGCAATGGGCCGGTAATACCACCGGACCCGACGGTCGACCGACCCGATGAGATCTGCCAGGACCTTGTTGCGCGACATCGAGACGATGTGGCTGTGTAAGGAGGCGTTGACGGCGACGACGCCCTCCTGGTCGTCCGCGGCGAGCGCCGCGGTGCCGCTGCGGTGCAGCGCCCAGAGGTGGTCGACCTGCTCGGGCGTCGTGTGCTCGGCGGCCAGCCTTGCGGATTCCGTTTCGAGCAGGGTTCGCGCGGCGAGAAGCTGATCGGCCTCGTCTTCGGTGGGCACGTGCACAAATGCGCCGAGAGCGGGGCGCAGGTCCACCCATCCCTCAGTCTGCATGCGCTGCAGCGCTTCCCGCACGGGCTGCCGACTGACCCCCAGCTGCGCTGCCAGATCGTTTTCTACCAGGTGCTCACCCGGCTGCAACTCCGCAGTGATGATCATCTCGACGAGGGCGTCGTAAACCGCCTCGCGCAGCGGTGCCGGACGCTCTACGGGTGGCGGCCCGGTCCGCGTGGTCGCTGCGGTTAAGACCCCCCGGGCGGTGCGGGTCAACGGGTAGGTCATGAGCTGCCCTTCTCGTTATGTCCTGATACTCGTTATGTCCTAATACGACAGGCGGTCAATAGCATACAGTCGCCAGGATCCAATCTGCACTGCATGGGCTGAGATGTCCCACACAGGTCCGTTGCCGGTCCGTCGTTGCTCGAAAAATTTCGTCATACGGAATAAGCTTGTCGCTCAGCGGAGTCGCAGGCTTGATCGAGGATCGGAGGGTTTCGTTGGCGGACGAGTCGTCGACCAAGTCCGGTGTTCAATCGGTCGAGCGCGCATTCGAGCTGCTGGAGATCATGGCGAGCTCGGGCGGCAGTATGGCGTTGGGGGAGTTGGCCGCTCGCGCCGAGCTGCCACAGCCAACCATTCATCGTCTCGTCCGGACACTGTTGGTGATGGGCTATGTGAGGCAGCTCGAGAACCGGCGCTATGCGTTGGGGCCCAAGTTGATTCGTTTGGGTGAGAGTGCAGCGCAGCTCATCGGCGCATGGTCGCGCCCTCACCTGACAGAACTGGTTGAGCGAACGGGCGAGAGCGCCAATATGGCCGTGTTGGACAACGACATGGCAGTGTACGTCGCTCAAGTGCCGTCACCGCATGCGATGCGGATGTTCACCGAAGTGGGTCGGCGGGTCCATCTGCACTGCACGGGGGTCGGTAAGGCGCTGCTCATGCAGCTTCCCAACGACAGTGTGCACGCGCTGATGAAACGCGCGGGTATGCCGGCCTCCAACGAGAACTCGTATACCACCCCGGACGCGCTGATCCGGGACATCGAGCTGAGCCGGTCGCGCGGCTACGCCGTCGACGAAGGCGAGCAGGAAATCGGCGTGCGCTGCTTTGCCGTACCGGTGCCGGACGCCCCCACCTTGACCGCGATCTCGATCTCGGGACCGGCGGCGCGTCTCACGTTGAAGTCGGCGACGAAAGTGACGCCGCTGCTGAAACGCGTCGCCCGCGATATCGCCTCGGAATTCGACAAGGAAGCCGCGGTCTAGTTCTAGTCGAGCAGCAGTGCGGCCGCCGTTGGTGCGTCTGCGAGTGATTCGGCGAGATCGTTGAACTCCGTGACGTTGTCGATCTCGGTGCCCATCGCGATGTTGGTGATCTTCTCCAGGAAGACCTCGACCACCACGGGCACCTTGTGCTCGTGGGCAAGTTGTTGCGCCCGCGCCAGCGACGGACCGATGTCCTGAGGCTCGACGACTTGAATTGCCTTGCAGCCGAGGCCCTCAACAACGCGGAGGTGATCGACGCCGTACCCCTTGGGGACGTCGCTGTCCTCCTCCTGGGAGTTGATGTTGTCGAACGCAAGTGACACGAAATAGTCCATGTCGAAGTTGCGCTGCGCCTGACGGATCAACCCCAAATAGGAGTTATTCACAAGGACATGCACATAGGGAATGTTGAACTGCGCCCCGACCGCGAGTTCCTCGATCAGGAACTGGAAGTCGTAGTCGCCCGACAATCCGACCACGGTCGCGTTTGGGTCGGCGACGGCGACACCCAGGGCGGCCGGCACCGTCCATCCGAGTGGTCCGGCCTGGCCGCAGTTGATCCAATTACGTGGCTTGTACACCTGCAGGAACTGTCCGCCGGCGATCTGTGACAGCCCGATCGCAGTGACATAGCGAACATCGCGGCCAAAGACACGGTTCATTTCCTCGTAGACGCGCTGGGGTTTGATCGGAACGTCATCGAAGTGCGTCTTGCGATGCATCGTCTCCTTGCGCAGCAGGCAGTCGTCGACCCAAGTGCTCCAATCCGGCAGCGCGCCGGCTGCACGTCGCTCCTTGGCGACGGCCACAAACTGCTCGAGCGCGGCCTTCGCGTCCGACACGATCCCGAAGTCGGGGGAGAAGACGCGGCCGATCTGCGTGGGTTCGATGTCGACGTGAACGAAACGCCGTCCTCTGCGATAGGTGTCGAGACCGCCGGTGTGACGGTTGGCCCACCGGTTACCGATTCCGAGAACGAAGTCGGATGCGAGCATGGTCGCGTTGCCGTAGCGATGGGCGGTCTGCAGTCCGACCATGCCGGCCGCCAGGCGGTGATCGTCCGGGATAGTGCCCCAACCCATCAGCGTCGGCACCACAGGGACATTGAGGATCTCTGCCAGTTCCACCAGCAGATCCGAGGCGTCGGCGTTGATGATGCCGCCGCCCGCGACGATGAGCGGTCGTTCGGCTGTCATCAGCATGTCAATCGCCTTGGCGGCCTGGGCTCGTGTCGCCACCGGCTTGTACACCGGCAGTGGCTGGTAGGCCTCTGGGTCGAAGTCGATCTCGGCCAGTTGGACGTCGATGGGCAGATCGATGAGCACGGGGCCGGGCCGCCCCGAGCGCATCAGGTGAAAAGCTTGCGCGAATGCACCGGGCACCTGGCCCGGTTCGAGAACCGTCATCGCCATCTTGGTAACCGGCGCGGCGATGGCGGTGATGTCGACCGCTTGGAAGTCCTCTTTGTGGAGTTTGGCCACTGGCGCTTGGCCGGTGATCGCAAGGATCGGGATCGAATCCGCTGAGGCCGAGTACAACCCGGTGATCATGTCGGTGCCTGCAGGCCCGGAGGTGCCGATGCAGACGCCGATGTTTCCCGCCGCGGCGCGGGTGAAGCCCTCGGCCATATGGCTGGCGCCCTCGACGTGCCGGGCAAGGACGTGTTTGATCCCACCATGTGCGCGCATCGCCGAGTAGAACGGGTTGATTGCCGCGCCGGGTAGGCCGAAAGCATGTGTTGCGCCTTCGATTTCGAGAATTCTGACGGCCGCGTCGACCGTTCGCATCCGTGTCATTGACCCGAACCGCCTTCCTTGCCGGACAGCCGCTCGACACCGAGCAACAGAGCCGAATGATCGAGTCCACCTTCGCCGTTCGCAATGGCTGAGGCCATCAGCTGGGCGACCAGTGAACCGAGTGGTGTGACCACGCCTGCTTCCCGCGCAGCGGCGGTGACGATTCCGAGGTCCTTGTGGTGCAGCGCGATGCGGAAACCGGGGTCGAAGTTTCGCGCCAACATCTTCGGCGCCTTCTGGTCGAGCACTGCCGAGCCGGCCAGCCCGCCGCCGAGGACCTTGACCGCGGCATCGATGTCGACGTCGTAGGCCTTCAGGAACGTGATCGCTTCGGCGAGCAGTTCGATGTTGCCTGCGACGATCAGCTGGTTGGCCGCCTTGACGGTTTGACCCGCGCCGTTGGCGCCGACGTGCACGATGGTCTTGCCGACCGTGTCGAGAATCGGCTTGGCGGCGGCGAAGTCGTCCTCGGAGCCACCGACCATGATCGACAATGTGGCGTTCTTCGCGCCGGGCTCGCCTCCGGACACCGGCGCGTCGAGGATTCGCAGTCCACGCTCGGCGCCGATCTTGGCGAAGTCCGCGGTGACGTCCGGCCGGATCGAGGAGAAGTCGATCACCAGGGTGCCGGGCTGAGCATGGGCGAAGACCCCGTCATCTCCCAGCAGAACGCTCTGCACCTGGGGGGAGTCCGGCACCATGATCGCCACTACATCGGCGTCCTTGACCGCCTGCTCGATGGATTCCGCGGCCTTGCCACCCGCTTCGACCACGGCGGCGGTGCGTTCCGGCGACGTGTCCACGGCGACGACCGTGTACCCGGCCTTGACCAGGTGGCATGCCATCGGGTTGCCCATGATCCCCAGCCCGATGAAAGCGATTGTGCTCATTAGATCCTCGTTTCTGCTTGTGGTTGCAAGGTCGCGCCGCGCTCGGCCCGGGGCAGCCATTCGAAGGTGTCCGGTTTGGTCGCCTTGTACTCAAGGCCGATGTATCCCCCGTAGCCCTGTTCGGCCAGCTGCTCGAGGTGGGTGCGCAGCGGGATCTCGCCGGTTCCCGGCTCGCCCCTCCCGGGCGCGTCGGCAATCTGCACGTGGCCGATCCGGCTGCCGTAATCGTTTATCGCGGCGGTGACGTCGTCGCCGTTGACGTAAAGGTGGTAGAAGTCGGCGAGCAGTCGCAAGTTGGTCGCACCGTGCTCGCTGTGCACCCGATCGATCACGCGGATGGCGTCAGCGGCCGTGGTGAGCGGATACCGTGGTGCGCCGCTTACCGGTTCGACCAGCACCGTCGCGCCGATGCGGTCCGC
>JAVRPG010000228.1:0-4705 GCA_032162325.1 Mycobacterium sp.
CGGAAACGGTGTCGCGGGGTGGGCGCCGACAGTCCTGCAAGAGGTTACGCACCTAGTGGATTGATCCTCAGGAATGCACGTTTCCCTTGCACGACACGGGGTACTAGCCACAGCGCAGTACCTCCAGCGATCGCGGGGACTTGCCGTAGGCGTCGCCAAGGAGGGCTGTGCCGGCTGCGCGGCGAGTGCTCCACGGTCGTCCGACCGACGAGGAGTCGACGTGCTACGAGTGGCTTCGGTACCGGCGTCTCATATCTACGTCCGCCACCTAGCCGAGCCGGGCGGCCGTGACGGGGTCCGCCGACTGCCGGATCCGGTGCCGGCGGATAGGCGGAAGGTACCGGGCGGGTGGTGGCCACCCGCGATGCTCGAGCCTGGCTGGGTTACCGACAACCACGATCGCTTCGACGTTTTCCATGTGCACTTCGGCTTCGACGCCATCGCGCCAGACGCCTTGCGGCAGGTGGTGGAGGAACTCGAGCAGCACAACAAGCCACTCGTCTACACGGTGCACGACCTGCGCAACCCGCACCACAGCGAACGCACCGCCCACGACAAGCAGCAAGACGTTCTCGTCACCGCCGCCAACACCCTCATCACCTTGACCCCCGGCGCGGCCCGAGCCGTTTCAGAACGTTGGAGCCGGCCCGCGGTGGTCCTGCCGCATCCCCACGTGTTGGACAGTGTTCGTATCGGACGGCCTCGGCCCAGGCAAAGTCGGTTCGTCGTGGCGGTGCACGCCAAGAGCGTGCGCGCCAATATGGATCTGTTGCCGGTGATGGACGCACTGATATTCGTCGTCGAAGCGCTGCCCGATGCTGTCGTGCAACTCGACATACATGATGAGATCTTCGACCCCGAAAATTACTGGTACGCGCCAGAATTGGGTGCGGCATTGCGTGAGTACGACCAGCATGACCACGTCGAGGTCCGCGTGCACCCGTACTTCACTGACGACGAACTGTGGGATTATCTTGCCTCGGTCTCGGTCTCCGTGCTGCCGTACCGCTTCGGCACCCACTCCGGCTGGCTGGAGGCGTGTTTCGACCTTGGGACCGCGGCAGTCGTGCCAACGTGCGGCTTTTACCGCGAACAACGACCGTGCGAGGTCTTCGACTTCACTGAGGACTCGTTCGACCCGTGCTCTCTGCACCGCGCTGTGCGGACGGCCTACGACCGGTGGGCGGCAGGCATGGAAGCACCCCGAGCACGCTGGTCCGATCGTCGGACCGAACGCGATCGCATCGCACGAGCGCACCGCGAGATCTACGAAACTGCCCTCAAATGAGCGCGCCGCTGCGCGTTGCGCTCATCGCCTCCAACCGTTTTCCTCTGCGTCAGCCGTTCGCCGGCGGACTCGAAGCCCACGTCTGGCATCTGGCGCGCGCACTGGTCGAGCGAGGCCACGAGGTCTCGTTGTTCGCGGGCTCTGGCTCAGATCTCAGTCTTGACTGCGCCGAACTCACCGTGCGGGAGTTGACGCTTTCCGCTGCGGCACAAGCAGATCCATCTGCACCTCCGATGGCGTTCATGGCCGATCATCATGCCTATCTGAACCTGATGATGCATCTAGCCGATCCCCACAGCGGCTTCGACATCGTCCACAATCACAGCCTGCACCATCTGCCTGTCGCGATGGCTCCCATGTTGGCCATGCCCATGATCACCACACTGCACACACCCCCGACACCGTGGTTGGAGTCGGCGCTCGATGTCACAGGCAACACCGGTACCCGATTCGCTGCAGTCAGTGAGCACACCGCCGACGCCTGGCGCCACGTCGCACCCGAGGTGACAGTGGTGCCCAACGGCGTGGACTTCCGGCGGTGGCCGCTCGGGCCTGGTGGCGACAACCTGGTGTGGTTCGGACGCATAACCGCCGAAAAGGGGCCGCACATGGCGATCGCTGCCGCGCGGCGAGCAGGACTGCCGTTGGTTCTGGCCGGGCCGGTCAGCGACGCAGCCTACTTCGAGCGCGCCATCGCACCGTCGCTGGGCGAGCACGTCCGGTATGCCGGGCACCTCAACCAGGATGAGCTGTCACGGCTGCTGGGACGCTCGGCGGTCGCGCTGATCACGCCCATGTGGGACGAACCGTACGGACTGGTAGTGGCCGAGGCGATGTCGTGCGGCACGCCCGTCGTGGCATTCGCCTGTGGCGGAATACCCGAAATCGTGTCACCCCAGAGCGGCCGCCTCGTTCCGCCAAACGACGTCGACGCCATGGCCGACGAAATTGCGGCTGCCCGGTCGCTCCCCCGAATCGGGATTCACCGGCACGCCGTCGGCTGCTGCTCGGCCGAGGCGATGGTGACCGCATACCTCGACCTCTACCGCACGACGATCGACGATCGAAATGAGAAGACCCATGATCGGCTACTACGTCCACCACCACGGCTCCGGTCACCTCAATCGGGCCATCAGCATCTGCGCTCGACTTCGCCATCCGGTGGTTGCGTTGACGTCGCTGGACATCCCGAGACCGCATCCGTTCGACACCGTCCTCGCGCTTCCGCGTGACGATGCCGGTGCGCGACCCGCGGAACCATCTGCCAACGGTGTACTGCACTGGGCTCCGCTTCACGACGACGGCTTGGCGACGAGAATGGCGCTCATCGCCCAATGGATCGAGCAGGCACGTCCTGCAGCCGTGGTGGTCGATGTGTCAGTCGAAGTCGCGCTCTTCGTCCGGCTGCTCGGGGTGCCGGTGATCGTGATGGCGATGCCCGGAGAACGCACCGACGCACCACATGTCCTGGTACACCAGCTCGCCGACCGCATCGTCGCCACCTGGCCTCGAGATATTTACGAGCCGGAATGGCTGCGGGTACACGCCGACAAGACGAGCTATGTCGGTGGCATCAGCCGTTTCGAGGACCGAGCGGTTCCGCATCCCACGGAGGGCCCCGCGCCCACCGTCCTCGTCCTAACCGGAACGGGTGGATGCGACTTCTACCAAGCGACGGTCGATGCGACTGCTGCCCACACGCCCGAAATCACCTGGACGACACTGGGTCTGCGGAGTGGTCCCCGAACTTCCGATCCGTGGCCCGACATATGCGCCGCCGACGTCGTGATAACCCACGCCGGACAAAACTGCGTAGCCGACGTCGCCACTGCGCGTCGTCCGACGATTGTCTTACCTCAGTCCCGCCCGTTCGACGAGCAGCATGTCACCGCCGAAACGCTACGCAGCCACGGATTGGCGGCCGTGATCCGTGGCTGGCCAGACCCGAGCGCCTGGCGATGCTTGATCAGGCATGCGCAGGCTTCCGATCCGAACATATGGGAACGGTGGCAGACCACTGGTGCCGCGGCGCGCGCCGCTGAGGCCATCGAAGCCACCGCGCAGCGGTATGTTGAAGCAGGCGCACGATGAGGACCGCCGTGATCACTACCGCACACGGCCGAGCCCACCACTTACGCCGACAGCTGGACGGATTGAGCAGAAGCGCGAGGCGCCCCGATATGCACGTCATCGTCGCGACCGACGACCCTGCAGTTTCCGATGTGGTGGCCGTCAGCGGCAGCACGGCCCACATCGTGCACAGGGTAAACGGTCCAGGACCTCTCTCAGTCGCATCGGCCCGCAACATCGGAGCGCTCACCGCGTTAGACCACAACGCCGATCTGCTCGTATTTCTCGACGTCGACTGCATTCCCGGCCGAAACATGCTCGGGCGCTACCACGAAGCGGTCCTTGACGCTAAGCACCGTGACGCACTGCTGTGCGGACCGGTCACCTATCTACCACCACCGCATGACGTGGATGGCTACCCGGTGACTCTCGAGCACTTGATCAACCCGCACCCCGCGAGGCCGGCACCTCGCGACGGCGACATTATCCCAAGCACCGACTATGAGCTGTTCTGGTCGCTGTCTTTTGCCCTGGCCGCGTCGACATGGCGACAGATCGGCGGCTTCTGTGAGCGCTACCGCGGATACGGCGGGGAGGACACTGACTTTGCACAGACGGTGCGCGCCGCCGGCGTTCCAATGCGATGGGTCGGCGGGGCACATGCCTTCCATCAGTTCCATCCCGTATCGGATCCCCCGGTGGAACACGTGCACGACATAGTGCGCAACGCCAACATTTTTCATCAACGGTGGGGCTGGTGGCCGATGTCGAACTGGCTGAAAGCGTTCGAGCAGCGCGGGCTCATCACTCGCGACCGCGAATGCCGGCCAGCGGTGCCGTAAAAGAACGAAATCTCAGGCCTATTCGAGGGTTGCGACGTCGGGTCATCGACGCTTGACCATCATTCAGGTAACACTCTTGCGATCTTCTTCATGTAAGGGATCGCCGAGCTCCGCTGATAGTCGCCGTTTCATCGGCTAGTCCGCGACAGCCCACCACGATCATTTCGGCGTCCCTAAAAAGGTCGACAAGGAAGTCGCACGGGTGTGATTGCGCCCCAAAGCTAGTCGTCTTCAGCTCGGGAGTGTCGCAGCGCGCGCCCGCGCTCGACGTCCTTTTCGTCCTTGGCCTCGTTCTTCTTGGCCACGCGGCGGTCCCGTGGCGGCAGCTGCAAGTCGCGCTCGGCGGCAATTCCAGCCTGAAGTTGGCGTCCGCGCTCAAGCTCGGCATCGAGCTCTGCGCCGAAAAGCAGCGCGAGGTTAGTGATCCACAGCCATAGCAAGAACACGGCCACGCCCGCGAGGGCTCCGTAGGTCTTGTTGTAGCTGCCGAAGTGAGCGACGTAGA
>JAVRPG010000229.1:0-18613 GCA_032162325.1 Mycobacterium sp.
TCGCGTCCGTGTACTCGGGGCGGCTGGGCGGCAGCGCGGCGGTGTCCGCGCTCCCAGAGCAGGTTCGGGCCACGATGGAACGGTCGATGGCCGCCGCCCAGCAGGTCATCGGCCAGCTGCCGCCGCCAGTAATCCCCGACGTCCGCGCGGCCGTCAACACCGCGTTCCTGGACGGTCTCCAGATCGGATCTCTGGTGAGCGCCGGTATCGCGGCCGCCGCGGCTGTCGTGGTCGCCGTCCTGCTGCCGGCCCGGGCTAAGCAACCCGTGCCCGTCACCGCCGAGCAGGCCGAGTCCGGGGCGGTGTGCGCATGAGCACTTACACGGACACATGGACCGACGGCCACGGCACTGTTCAATACTTCACCAGATCCGACGGCTCGCGCTTGCGGTACTTCTCCGCAGGCAGCGGCCCCGTGCTGGTGCTGATGCACACCATCCGCACGCAGCTGGACTACTTCCTCCGCGTAATCCCGCAGCTGTGGGACTCGTTCACCGTCTACGCGGTGGACCTGCCCGGCATGGGCTGGTCGGACATCGTGCCCCGGGCCCGCTACGAGGAGCCCGACCTACGGGCCGCGGCGGTCGAGTTCGTCACCGGCCTCGACCTGCGAGACGTCACCGTGGCCGGGGAGTCACTCGGCGGCGCGCTCGCGCTGCAGGCGTCCGTCGACCTCAAGGACAGGGTGAGCCGCGTGGTCGCGTTCAACAGCTACGACTATCCGAGCGGGCTGGAGCGCGGCAACCTGTTCGCCCGGTGCATCATCAGCAGTGTTCGCATGCCCGGACTGGGACCGGCCTTCGCCGCGATGGAGAACCGGTTGATCATGAAGGGCATCATGCGCGGCGGCGTCGTCGACAACGCGACGCTGCCGGACGATTTCATCGTTGAGCTCCGAAGGAGCGGACGCCGCAAGGGCTATTCACGAGTGGCGAGGGCGATCTATCGCAGCCTCAAGGGGTTCGCCAAGGCGCGCGACCAGTATCGGGACGTCTCGGTGCCCGTGACCCTGGTCTACAGCGACCAGGACTGGTCACGGCCGGCAGAGCGCGAGCACGTCGCGGGTCTGCTGAGCGAGGTCGAGCGGATTACGCTGTCCGACACCGGCCACTTCTCCGCTCTGGAACGGCCGAATGAGGTGGCCAGGATTCTGCGGCGGTCGAATTGACCGTGAGACGTCGGACGGGCTCCTAGACTCCCGCAGATGGACGCCGACTACGTCGTTGTGGGAACAGGCTCTGCCGGATCGGTGGTGGCCAACCGGCTGAGCGCGGATCCGTCCGTCGAGGTTGTGGTGCTCGAGGCGGGTCCGCGGGACAAGGACAAGTTCATCCACATCCCCGCGGCGTTCGCCAAACTGTTTCGCAGCGAAATGGATTGGGACTACCTGACGGAACCGCAGAAGGAACTCGACGGACGCGAGATCTACTGGCCGCGAGGCAAGATGCTGGGCGGCTCGTCGTCGATGAACGCGATGATGTGGGTGCGTGGTTTTGCCGCCGACTACGACGAGTGGGCCGATCAAGCCGGCGAGCAGTGGAGCTACGCCAACGTCGAGGAATACTTCAACCGCATCGAGAGCGGCCCGCTGGTCATCTCGCCTCAACGCAGTCCCAGGAGTTCGACGGCAGCCTGGCTGGCTGCCGTGCCGGAATGCCTCGACGCACCCGAAGGCTTTTGCGAAACCCCCGTCACCCAGCGCAGGGGCGCCAGATGGAGTACCGCCGACGCGTACCTCAAACCGGCGTTGCGGCGGCGCAATCTGACGTTGCACACCGAGGCCACCGCGACGCGGGTGCTCGTTGACGGAAAGCGTGCGGTCGGTGTGGAATTCGAGCAGCTCGGCGCCCGCCGCATCGTCAAGGCCCGCCGCGAAGTGGTGCTGTGCGGTGGAGCGATCAACAGCCCACAGCTGTTGATGCTGTCGGGCATCGGCGATCGTGACCAGCTTGCCGAGCATGGTATCGACGTGGTGCACGAGGCGCCCGACGTCGGCAGCAACCTGCTCGACCATCTGGTTGTCCCGCTGGGGTTCGACGTACCCGATGACACGCTGTTCGCCGCGGAGAAGCCGTTGCAGCTGGCGAGTTACCTCCTACGACGGCGCGGCATGCTGACCTCGAACGTGGGGGAGGCGTACGGGTTCGTCAAGAGCCACCCGGACCTCGAACTGCCCGATCTGGAGCTGATTTTCGTGCCCGCCCCGTACTTCGAGGAGGGCATCGGCGACCCGTACGACCGCCACGCCGTCGTGATGGCGACGGTCCTGTTGAAGCCGCACAGCCAAGGGGCCATCACCCTGCGGTCGGCGGACCCGAAGGACAAGCCGGTCATCGATCCGCGGTACCTCTCCGACGATGCGGGTGAGGACCGCGCGACGCTGATGGCGGGCCTGCGGATGTGCGCGGACATCGCCAAGTCGCCCGCGCTCAAGGGAATCATCGGCAAGATCGCACGGCCGCACGGCGCAACAGACCTCGGCGACGAGACACTCGAGCGCGCACTGAACTCGTTGTCGCACACGCTCTATCACCCAGTCAGTACGTGCCGGATGGGCAGCGACGACGCCAGCGTGGTCGACCCGGAGTTGCGGGTGCGCGGCGTGGACGGGCTGCGCGTCGCCGACGCGTCGGTGATGCCGACGATCATTCGCGGCCACACCCACGCGCCCAGCGTGCTGATCGGAGAGAAGGCCGCCGATCTGATCCGCGGCGCCTAGGGGCCTACGGCCGGGTGTCCGCCGGTATGAGTCGTCCGATGTCGTCCAGGATTGATTCTGCCAACGCGATATCCCCACGGAGGTCACGGTCTTCGTTGTTACGGGGGAGTATGTCGGCCAGCGCCAATGCGTCGCCCACGGCGCCGCTGAACTGGTCATCGAGCCTACGCTGCCGCAAGAGTCTCACCGCGCCAACAAGTTCGCAGCACAGCAACACCCGATACGCGGCGAGGGACCGCTCGAGTTGCTGTGCGCCCTGGGAGGCGAAGGTCGCGTCCTCCTCGGCGCCCCGAGACAGCACGAGCGTGCCGGCGGCGGCAGGCTGCGCGGCGTTACGAATCTCGGCGATCGCGCCGGCGGCCACGTACTCGACCATCATCAGCCCGGATGACCCGGGCGCTTCGGCGGCAAGAAAAGCGTTGCCGCCGTTGGTATCCGGGTCGTTGATCATTCTGATCCGCGAATGGGTGATGGGCGCGGTGAGTGCGAGCGCCAGAGTGGTGCCATCCAATTCGAGCGACAACGACGCTTGATAGAAGGCGCCGTGATGGACGACGGTGTCGTCCTCGATGTCGAAGAGGGGATTCTCCTGCGCGGCGTTCAGTGTTCGCTCGAGTTGTCCCTCCAGCGAATGCAAAGACGCCAGCACGGTTGCCTGCGCTACCGGGTACACCCGCAGCCCATAGGGATCCTGGATGCGAGCGGGCCTGCGGTCCGGCCGGCATTTCGTCGCCAGCAGTGACCGTAGGCGATCCGCAATGGTGTCGGCGTAGGGGGCCCCCGACGCCCGCGCTGCCACCGATGACAGCGCTTCGGGATTACCGTCGAGGGCGAGGAAACTCAGCATGTAGATGACACTTGACGCTCTTTCGAGGCGCGAAAGCTCGTCCAGTGCAAGGCAACCGCGCCCAACAGTGAGCGCGCTGCTGCTCATGAACGGCAGCGCGCTGTCGGCGCCCCACGGCTCCATCGGCGTCACCGGCTTCGACGCGGGCCGTTCGCCGATCAGAGTCAATGCCGTGCCCGCGAGTGGGGCGAGGTCCCCTGTCCCGATGGACGCGTATTGACGAAGCTCTGGTAGGGCATCGTCGTTGAGCATCGCCTCGAGACCGGACATGATCTTGGGGTCGAGTCCGGCGCCGGGCACGCACAACTGAGCGAGCCGCACCGCGAGCATCGCTCGCACCGTTCTGTCGTCCAAGGGGTCCCCGGCGTCGACCGCGTGGCTGCGCAGCAGCCGCATGCCGTATTCGGTGTCGGTCGGCGATACGGACGTGGTTCGATTCGCGCCGACACCGGTCGTCCTCCCGTAGATGGCGAATCGGGTGCTGAGGTCCGCCGCGACCCGGTGCGCGTGGTCGACGGCCTCGACGACCCGCGCCGAAACCGAGACCTGCTCGCGGCGGTCCGCGAGCGCCACCACGTCGGCGATGCTCGCGGATCCGTTAAGTACAAGCATGGAATTCTCCTCGTTCCCTATCGCGGACGCGCGACGAGTCCTATCACCACCGAAACCACACATTGCCGCTAGATGGAATTTGAATTTTATGTAGTGGAAATCGACGGTGAGTTGATTGCATCAAACCCCTCGTAGATTCCATCCCGGCGAGAGGAGGTCACAGTGGCGGAACCGTCCACGCGGACCGTGGAACGCGCACTTGCCCTGCTCGCCACCACCTGCGACAGGGGCGGCGCGAATCTGGCCGACAGTGCCCGGGAGTGCGATCTCGCGCCGAGTACCGCACTTCGGCTCCTACGGACGCTGGAGAGCACCGGGTTCGTCACCAGGGAAGAGGTCGGCGGAACCTACCGTCCCGGCAGCCGTCTGATCCAACTCGGCGCGCAGGCGCTGTCCAACGAGTCGCTGATCGACTTCGGCAAGCCGGTGATGGAGAAGCTGGTCGCCGAAACGGGAGAGTCCGCGTATCTGAGCGTCGAGGGACACAACGGCACTGCGCTCTACATCAGCATCGTCGAGGGCACCCATTCGGTCCGGCACGCCAGCTGGGTCGGTCGCACCGTCCCGCTCGACATCTCCGCCGCGGGACACGCGCTGCGCGGCCGCGTGCCCGACGAGGGATACGTGATCGTCGAACGCGGCGTCGAGGCCGACGTCACCGCGATCGCGTGCCCGGTTTATTCCGAAGCGCGCATCGTCGCAGCCCTGAGCCTGGTCGTTCCGAGCTACCGACTCAGCACACCCCAAGCGGCCCGATACGGCCGAATGCTCGGCTCAGCCGCGGCCTCCCTGTCCGCTGGACTGAGTCGTCGCCCGAATTCCACTCTGCCAGAATGACAGTCATGATCACGTTCGAAGATGTCTCCAAGGTCTATCCAAGAGCTGACGTCAGCTCGCTGACTGCAGCCGCTGCGGCGCATCGAACCGCACCGGGTCGAGCCCAAGGTGGTCACGCAGCGTGTTGCCGGTGTACTCGGTGCGGAACAACCCGCGGCGCTGTAGCTCCGGCACCACCGAGTCGACGAAATCGTTGAACGTGCCGGGTGTTTGGGCCGCAGACACCATGAACCCGTCGGCCTCGCGCGCGTTGAACGATTCCTCGATTTGGTCGGCGACCTGCTCGGCGGTCCCGACGAACTGCGGCAGTAGGACACCCTGCGCGTACCACTTGCCGACGTCGCGCAGCGTGAGGCTGTCGCGGTTGGCCACCCGGCGCACGGCGTCGAACAATCCCTGTGTGCCGGTGACCTGAACGTCCTCGACGGGCGCATCCAGGTCGTAGCCGGAGAAGTCGTGGTCGGTGTGCACGGAGAGCGTAATCAGCCCGGAGATAGGGTCGGCGAGCTCGTTGTGGAACGCCTGCTTCTCGCGGGCGATCGACTCGGTCTCTCCAATGAACGGGATGAACGCCGGGAAGATCAGCACCTGATCGGGGTCGCGGCCGAAATTGACTGCGCGGGACTTGATGTCGTCGTAGTAGGCGCGGCGACCTTCTGGCGTCGGGTCGATCTCGAAGATCGCCTCGGCCCATCGCGCCGCGAAGTCCTTGCCGGTGTTCGACGAGCCGGCCTGGATCAACACGGGCCGACCCTGGGGCGAATGTGGGACGTTCAACGGACCGCGTGAGCGGAAGTACGGTCCATCGTGGTCAACAGGGCGGATCCGCGACGGGTCGGCGAACACCCCGCTGGCCTTGTCAAGCACCAGTGCGTCGGGATCCCAGCTGGACCACAGCTCGAGGGTGGTGCGGACGAACTCGTCGGCGCGCTCGTACCGGAACTCGTGGTCCAGGTGGTTGTCGTGACCGAAGTTCTGCGCCTCGCTCTGGGTCAGCGACGTGACGATGTTCCACGCTACTCGGCCTTGGGTGATGTGATCGAGGCTGGAGAAGATGCGGGCCAGCTCGTAGGGATGAAAGTACGTGGCCGACTTGGTGATTGCGATGCCCAACTTGGAGGTCACCGCACCGATGCTGGCCGCCACGATTGACGGGTCCAGCGTTGCGGTGGCCTGCGTGCCGCGGCGCAGCGGCTCGGTGATGTCGTCGCCAAACCGGACCGGGGTGGCCAGCAGGTCGGCGAAGAACAGGAAGTCGAACTTGCCGCGCTCCAGGATCCGCCCGATGCGGTGGTAGTAGTCCGGCGTGGTGAACGCGGTGTCGCTGCCGGGGTGCCGCCAGGCCGCGTGCGAATGGGTGACCTGCGAGGCGATCTGGAAGCCACCCAGGTGGAGTTGACGTGTCATGTTCGCCTCTCAGAAGTAAGCGTTGGCCGGAACGGGCGTGCCGTGCAGCAGGTTCTGGCCGATCACCCGCGCCTTGTACGCCACCGGGTTGTGCAGCGTGATGGTGCGGATGTTGCGCCAGTGCCGGTCCAGGTTGCGTTGCCTGCTGGCGGCGCTGGCCCCGCCGAGCTCAAGCAGCCGGGTGGCGGCCTCGGGTGCGACGTCGTCGAGATGCACCTTGACCTTGGCGACCTTGAGCTGAGCCTCGGCGGCTAGCTGCGCGTCGGGCACCCCATCGGTTTCTAATGCGGTGGCCGCGGCAACTGCCTCGGCGGCGTCGAGCACGGCGGCCTTCGCGACGTAGGCCGTTGCGGCCAGTTCGCCGAGCAGTTTCTGGTACAGCGGATCGTCGGTCGGGTTTTCGGACAGCGCATGGCTGAAGCTGCGATTGCGCGAGCGCAGCAGCGCGATTCCGTCGTCGACCACCGAGGCGAGGATGCCCGCGACCACTGCGTGGATGTACAGCTGCAGCGAGGCGTACTGCACGGTCGGCACCGGGTCGGCGTCGTACGGTGTGTCGGACAGCACCTCGTCTTGCGACACCGCCACGTTGGTGAACACCGTGGTGCCGGTGCCGGTGCGGCGCTGCCCGAAGCCGTCCCAGTCGTCGATCAGGCGCACGCCGTCCCGGTCGGCAGGCACCACAACGGTGGCGACCGAGTCGTGGTCAGTGGTGGCCGCGACAGTCAGGTAGTCGGAGAACAGCGTGCCCGTGCTGTAGTACTTCTCGCCGTCCAGCCGGTAGCCGCCGCCATCGGCCGGCAGCAGGCGGGTATTGAAGACCAGGCTGCCGACGGTCAGCGATCCCTTCTCGCTGAACGCGTTGCCGAAGATCTTGCCCTCGGCGACCTTGTGTAGCCACCGCGCCGAGCTGGGGTCATCGGCGGTACGCAACCGCTCCTCGACGAACCAGAAGTGCGTCCGAAAGATATGGGCCACAATGGGATCAGCGTGTGCGACGTCGATAACCGTGGAGAACAGTTGCGGCACAGTGAATCCCGTGCCGCCGCGATGCTTAGCCAGGCGCAGGCTGCCGAAGCCGGCTCGCTTGAGTGCGGCAACTTGGTCGAATGGATTCTCGTCGTTGAGGTCTCGGTCTTTGGCGCCTGCGCCAATCTGGGCCAGCAGGTCGGCCCACTCGGGCGAACCGGGCAGGATGCGAGTCACGTGGTCCACGGAGGTCATGGCATCGTTGTACCGGCACGCCGCGGCCTCACGCACTGCTTTGGATCATCCCGAACCTAAGAACGTTCGACGGGGCACAATGAGTGGTGATGACGATGAACGCCAAGCGTCGCCGGGCGCACGACAAGCTGGCCGCTTTGCCAGGGGTGCGCGCGGTGCGCCGGCCGATCCGGCCCAGGTCTAATGTCGCCGGCCAGGCGGCTCCAGGGCGCGACCGGGAGTTCGACCTGTTCTACGTGCGTACCGGCCGCAAATCAGCACATCCGCTGGTCCTGATCCCCGGTGGACCTGGCGCAGCATCCATCGCGCTCTACCGGGGGTTCCGGCGGCGCGCTGCGGCCGAGGGCCTTGACGTGATCATGATGGAACACCGCGGCGTCGGGATGTCGCGCCATGACGACAACGGCAACGACCTGCCCCCGGAGGCGCTGACCATCGACCAGGTGGTCGATGATGTGGCCGCCGTCCTCGACGACGCCCAGGTGGACAAGGCCGTCGTCTATGGCACCTCGTATGGCACGTATGTCGCCGCCGGAGTCGGTGCGCGGCACCCGGATCGGGTGCACGGGATGATTCTGGACTCACCGGTGTTGTCAGCCCACGACATCGACGCCGTCCGCGACGCGACCCGCAGGCTGCTGTGGGACGGCGACACCCCCGAGACCGCTGACCTGGCGCCCAAGGTGCGCCAACTCGTGGACCAGGACCTGTTGAGCCCGGAGGCCACGCAGTTGGCCGCGGCCGTGTACGGCTTCGCGGGGCCCGCGGTGTTGCGGCGTCAACTCGACCTCTTGCTTGCCGGGCGCCGGGGGTTGTGGTCGGCGCTGGGCTGGGGCGCCCGGTTCCTGTTCGAGCGCAAGGCGCCCTACCGTCACGAGCCCGACCTGGTTGGCCGGATCGGGTACCGCGAACTGAACTACGCCGCCGTTCCCGACGGAAAGCCGCTCGACCCCGCGGTTGCCTTTCGCGAGTTCGGCACCGGTACAACAGAATTCGAAGCCGAGCCATTCGAACTCATCGATGAGATGCCCAAGTTCACCTGGCCGACAGTTGTCATCTCCGGTGGCCGCGATCTGATCACTCCGCCGGCGGTGGCCTGCAGGATCGCGTCGCTGATCCCCGGCGCTGTGCTGGTCAATCTCGCCACCGCCGGGCATTCTGCCATCGACCTTCGCGAGCGTGCCGCGCTGGACATCGTCAAGGCCACCTACGAAGGAGTCAGCGCGGACCTGCCCGCACGCGCCGACAAGCTGGACTCGATGCCCGGTGGCCTCGGGGTCCGGCTGCTGATCTGGGGCATCGCCGCAGCTGCCGCCGTCGAACAGGCGCTGCCTGCGGCGCTGCCCCGCAGCGTGCAGCGCGTTACGTCTTCATGAAGCCGATCTTGGTGTAGTCGGCTTCGGCCAGGCCGAATGCGCCGAAGTTCGCCAAAGTGCTTCGCACCGCAACGTTTCCGGTCGACTGCGTCAGCGGCAGGCTGAACACCTCGTTGAACAGCATCTTGTCGAGCTCGTTGGCGAGCGTGCGGGCCTTGTCCGGATCCAATTCCGCCACGGTCTGTTCGATCTTGGCGTCGACCTCGGGGCTGCCGATCTTGCCGAAATTGCTTGCACCGTCCGACTCGTAGACCTGGGTCAGGCCCGACAGCGGAAACGGGTCGCCGCTCCAGGCGAATTGGGCGATGTCGAAATTGCCGACGGTGACGAAGTCAGTGAAGAAGCCGGCGGACGGCCTGACGTCTAGATCCAGCCGGACGCCGATCTGGGCGAGGTTATTCTGTGCAATCTGCCCGTACTGGCGGGTGCCGAGCGAGTCGTACAGCACGTCGCGGATGACCAGCTGGCGTCCGTCCTTTTCGCGGAACTGGCCGTTGAGACGCCAGCCCAGGGCGTCGAGTTCCTGCTTGGCCTTCTCCGGGTCGAATGCGACGACGCCGCTGTTGTCCTGATAGCCCTTCTGGCCGGCAACGTAGATGTGGTTGTTCAGCGGGACGGGGTTGTCGGCGAGACCGCGCAGTGTCACGTCGGCGATCGCTTTACGGTCGATGCCCTTGGCGATTGCCCGGCGTAGCGCCGGGTCTTCCAGGATCGACCCCTTCGCGCCGGTGAACGTGAAGTGGTACCAGGAGAGGCCCGGTGCTCGTCGGATCTTGATGCCCTCGGTCCGCCGCGCGATCTGCATCTCGTCGAGCGTCGCGAGGCCGGAGGCGTCGATCGTGTTGTTTTGCAGCGCGGGGATGCGCGCGGCGTCGTCCAGCACCAGGTAGGTAATGCTGTCCAGCAGTGGCGGTGCGCCCCACCATTTCGGGTTACGCGTCAACGTGATTCGCTGCGCGCCGCGGTCGACGTTGGAAATTATGAACGGTCCTGACGACGGGCCCGGGCCGGCAAGTTGGGCCTTGTTGAACGCTTCGGGTGTGGCCGTCATGCTCTTTGGCAGCAAAACGGTGCTGCCGGCGAACATGCCCCGCCACTCCGAGTAGGGCCTGGCGAAGGTCATCACTGCCTGGCGATCGTCGACGCCGCGGGTGACCGAAGCGACACGGTCGCTGCCGTTTGGTGCCGCGATCGCAAACGCCTTGTCGATACCCTTCGTGGCGTCGATCTGGGACTTGATGTCCTCCCACGTGATCGGCGTTCCGTCGCTCCACACCGCCTTGGGGTTGATGGTGTAGGTCACGACCTGCGGGTTGGTGCCGGTCAGCTCGACGCTGGTGAAGAAGTCGGTGTTGACGGTGGCCGTGCCGTCGGCAGCGATCCGGAACGCGCGGGGCATCGTCGGTCGCATGAGCGCGGCGACGTCGCCGGTGTTGCCATCGATGTGCAGCGAGTTGAAGTTCGGTGGGAAGTCGGTCAACGCGAGCCGGAGATTGCCGCCCTGCTGCAGGTTGGCCGGATCTTGCGGGTTGATGTCGTTGGTACTGCCGACCTCCGCCGTACCTCCCCGGATGGGGGCTTCCTCGTTACCGCCGGAGCAGCCGGCCATGGTCAGGGCGGCGATCAGCGTTGCCACAGCGAAGCGTCGGGTCTTCATGCCGACCGATGTTATCTGCGGCGCGGCTCAGGTTGCGGCACTGCGGCAAGCAATCGGCGCGTGTATTCGTGCTGCGGGTTGGTGAACACCTGCTCGCCGTCGCCCTGCTCGACGATCGTGCCCTTGTACATCACGGCGAGGTGGTGAGCGAGATGTTTGACGACCGACAGGTCGTGTGAGACGAACAGGTATGACAGGCCGAATCGCTCCTGCAGGTCCAGCAGCAGGTTGATGATGCCGGCCTGGATCGACACGTCCAGCGCCGATACCGGTTCGTCGAGGGCCAGGATCTTCGGCTGTAATGCGAGCGCCCGTGCGATGCCGATGCGTTGCTTTTGGCCGCCGGAGAATTCGGCCGGATAGCGGCTGGCGTCTTCGCGGCGCAGCCCGACGATGCCCAGCAGTTCGGCGACGCGTTCGTCGGTGCGGCTCTTGTCAAAGCCGTTGGCCTGCAATGGTTCCGCGAGGACGTCGAAGACCGGCAGCCGTGGGTCCAAAGAGGCGACGGGATCCTGGAACACCACCTGCAGGTCGCCGCGCAGCGCTCGGCGGGCCCGCGCATCCAGCGTGGCAAGGTCGGCGCCGAGCACTTCGATCGAACCCGATTGCGGGACAGTCAGCTCGAGGATCTGGTGCAGAGTCGTCGACTTGCCCGACCCGGATTCGCCGACGATCCCCAGCGTGCGGCCCTGTTGCAGCTCGAAGCTGACGCCGTCGACCGCGCGCACCTCGCCGACCTGGCGGCGAAACACCACTCCCTTGGTGAGCTTGTAGGTCTTGACCAGGTCCTGGACGCGGAGCACGACCGGCGCGTCGGCTGCAGGTTGTGCGGCGGGCGGTTCCGTGGAGATGCCGTAGATGTCGGCGGCGGTGCGCCCGGTGACGTACTCGGTGCGGATGCACGCCGCCCGGTGGTTGGTGCCCACCTCGAGCAGTTCCGGCTCGGCGGCACGGCAGTCGTCGATGGCCAAGGGACAGCGCGGCGCGAACGGGCAGCCAGGCGGCAGCGTGGCCATTGACGGCGGCGCGCCGGGGATCGGAACCAGCCGCGCGCCCTGCGGCGCGTCCAGCCGGGGCACCGACCCGAGCAGCCCGACGGTGTAGGGCATTCGGCGATCGCGGTACAGGTCAGCGACCGGTGCCGTCTCAACGGCCTTCCCCGCGTACATGACCAGCGCGCGGTTGGCGAACTCGGCGACCACCCCGAGGTCGTGGGTGATGATCAGCACGCCCGCACCGGTGACGTCGCGCGCGGTCTTGAGGACCTCGAGTATCTGCGCCTGAACCGTCACGTCCAACGCGGTGGTCGGCTCGTCGCAGATCAGCAGGTCGGGGTCATTGGCAATGGCGATCGCGATGACCACGCGTTGGCGTTCGCCACCGGAGAGCTCGTGCGGGAAGGACCGGGCCCGCCGTTCCGGTTGGGCGATGCCCACCAACTCGAGCAGTTCGACGGCGCGGGCCCGAGCCGCCCGCCGGGTGGAGTCGCGTTGGTGGATTTCGATCGCCTCGGCGACCTGGTCGCCGATCGTGTAGACGGGAGTGAGCGCCGACATCGGGTCCTGGAACACCGTGCCGATGGCCTTGCCGCGGATCGCCGACATCTTTTGGTCGGAAAGCCCGATCAGCTCGTTGCCGTGCAGCCGGATCGACCCGGACACCTCAGCGTATTCGGGCAGCAGGCCCACAACCGCCATCGCGCTGGCGGACTTTCCGGCGCCGGATTCGCCGACGAGCGCGACGACCTCGCCCGGATTGACGTGAAAGGTCATGCCGCGCAACGCGGTTACGAGCTCGGCGTCTGTCGGGAACGTGACGGTCAGATCGGTGACTTCGAGAAGGCTCACTTGCGGGCCTTCCGCAGCGGCCGGGCGCCGGGATCGAGCGCATCACGAAGGCCGTCGCCAGTCAGGTTGGCGCACAAGATGATCAGCACCAAGACGCCGGCGGGAAATAGGAACAGCCACGGGAACGTGGTCGCCGACTTGGTGCCGTCGGCGATCAGCGTCCCGAGCGACACGTCTGGCGGCTGGATGCCGAAACCCAAGAAACTCAAACCCGTTTCGGCGAGCACAGCCACGCCGACGTTCAGCGCGGTGTCGATGATGATGATCGACGCGACGTTCGGCAGGATGTGACGGACGATGATCCGCCGGTTACTCACGCCCATATACCGTGCGGCGGCGACGAATTCGCGATCGCGCAGGCTCATCGTCATGCCGCGCACAATGCGGGAGCTGATCATCCAGCTGAACGCGCCCAGCAGCACGATGAGCCAGAAGATGTTGCCCTTGGTGCGCTGTACGACGATCGATATCAGGAGGAAACTCGGCACCACCAGCATGAGGTCGACGACCCACATCAGCGTGCGGTCGCGCCAGCCGCCGAAGTAGCCGGCGATCGTTCCCACTGTCGCGGCAATGATGGTCGAGATGAACGCCACGCAGACGCCGATCAGCATGGATTTCTGCATACCACGCAGGGTTTGGGCCAGCAGATCCTGGCCGAGCGCGTTGGTGCCGAACCAGTGGTCGACATTGGGCGGTTGCTGCAGTGCGTAGTAGTCCAGGTCGCTGTAGCTGTACGGCAGCAGCGGCGGCAGGGCGTAGCAGCCGATGAACAGCAGCACCCACAGGACGAGCGACGCGACCGCGGGCTTGTTGCGCAGGAATCGGCGCAGCACCAACGCGCGCCGCGAGGCGAACGCGGTGACGTCGACCCCCGACTTGGCGGTGGTCGCAGTCTCGGTGGTCACCGGTTCGCTCATCTGTGTCCTCGGCTCTTCGCGCGAGCGCTCATCGCGCCCGCACCCTCGGGTCGAGGGCGGCGTAGATGATGTCGGACAGCAATCCGGCCAACAGGATCGTCATGCCGGCAAACACGGTGATGGCGGCGGTGATGTTGGTGTCCTGGGTGTTGATGCCCTGCACCACCCATTCACCCATGCCGTGCCAGCCGAAGATCTTCTCAGTGAACACCGCACCGGTGACGAGCCCGGCGACACCATAGGCGAACAGCGTCGCCATCGGGATCAGCGCCGTGCGCAGCCCATGTTTGAACAGCGCCCGCCGTCGGGTCAGCCCCTTCGCGCGGGCGGTGCGGATGAAGTCCTGGCCGAGCACGTCCAGCATCGCGTTGCGTTGATACCGGCTGTAACCCGCGATGGCCCCGAGCGCGAGCGTGAACGTCGGCAGCACCAGGTGCTGTAGCCGATCGACGAACTGGTTCCAGGCTCCACCGACCGCGTCCGGCGACGTCTCGCCGGTGTACTCGAACAGCTGCACCCCCAGCACGGTGTTGACGCCCAGCGCCGACAGAATCAGAAGGTTCGCGATCACGAATGTAGGCGTGCTGATCACCAGCAGCGAAAGGACCGTGATGACCCGATCAGACAGGTGATACTGCCTGATCGCCCCCCACGCGCCGACGACCACACCGATGACGGTGCCCACGATCGAGCCGATGATCAGCAGCCGCAGGCTGACCCCGATGCGCCGCCACAGTTCGTCCGACACCGGTTGGCCGCCGATCGTGGTGCCGAAGTCGCCGTGTACCGCGCCCGACGCCCAATGTAAGTACCGGACCGGTATCGGGCTGTCGAGGTCGAGCTCGGCCCTCTTGGCGTCGATCACGGCCTGTGGCGGCCTTGGGTTGCGCTGTTGAAGACTCTCCAGGGGATGAAACGCGAACGACGCGAGCCCGAACGTCAGAAACGACGCCAGCGCCAGCAGCACGATGTAGTTCAGCAGCCGCCGCGCGAGGAAGCGCGTCATAGGCGACCTCCCGGGGCGGCGTGCATGACGCACAGGGTATGAGATGGCTCCCGCGGCGGCCGGATCTTGCACATCGGGCGTGGCTAGACAATTCGCACCGTTGCTTAAGGCTATTTCCAGTTTGGGAGAGTTCACTGGTGTCTACCTGCAGGTTTACCGGTCGCCCCGCCGTCGCGGCGACCTGCCAAACGCCAGGAAGGTGGTGTTCGGGGAATGGATGCTCCAAAGCGCAACAACGTGAAACTGCTCGTCGCGGTGATCGGCGGCGGTGTGATTGCCATGGGTGCGCTGTCCGTGGCCGTCGGTCAGGAACAGGCCGGTCCGGAGTCCGTGGCCAAGTCAACAAGCATGAACATCGGCTCGACAACCACCGAGACGACGCCGCCGTTGGTCGAGGCGACGACGATGGCCGCGCCGGCAATGAAGGGCCCGGCCCCGCTGCCTGTCGAAGAGCAGTCGCCCGCGGCGCCGTAGCCTCTCAAGGCGACTGCCTCGGGCTCGTAGCACCCGACGTTTCACCTCCGACCGCATCGGTTACCCAAAACAGCGGAGGGGTCGACGGTCGACCCGCCAGGGACCGAATGGAGTGGTCAGAGGTGAAATCGAGTCAGCTCAAACTTGTCGCTGCGGGTATCGGCGCCGGCGCACTCGTTGCGATGGGCACGCTCACCGTCGTATTCAGTGACACACCGGGAACCGTCGGCGCGGGTCCGGAAGTCACGTTGGGTGAGACCACCACGAGTTCTGTCGCGCCTAGCGAACTGGCGACCACGTTTGTAACACCGCCGGTGACGGCCGAACGACCCGACGGCTTCGATGTCGGAGGATAGGCACTAATTCCGGTGTGGCGGCGCGCCCGGTCCGCCCGGGCCTACGGGTTCGCCGCGCCGTAAGCCGCTCAGTTTCGCGGGTTGCCGATGTTGGTGACGGTCGCGGTCTGGCCGTTGCGCGTCGCACGGAGGACGACATGGTCGTCGACCGCGAACGGCGGCCCTGCGTTGCCTGCGGTGTTCGGGATGACGTAGGTCTGGCTGTAGCCGTCCTCGCTTCGAACGGTGATCGACGTCGGCGAGATCGCGGTGACCGTGCCGGTCTGCGTCAGCACCGTGCTGTAGCCGCCGGAGCCGTCGGGTATCACGAACTCGCCATGCAGGGACGTTGAACCCACTGCGGCCGGGCCGGGGCCGCCGATGGCGCCGTGCTGCCCGCCAGGGCCACCGGGGCCGCTCGGGCCGCCCGGCTTGCCGCCACCTGGTCCGGACGCCTGGTGGGGCGCGCCGAAGGAATGCGGACTGCCCTCGGTGGCGGCGTAGATCGCGGCACCGCCGAACGCGGCGATGACGGCGGCGACACCCACCGCCGCGGCGGTTTCGCGCAGGCCCCAGCGGCGGGGCGAGGGCTCAAGTTCGGCGGTCATGCGACCACAGTGCAAGCCGTTCATGGGAGTCTGGTGTGCGTCTTTTCAGCGTCGCTTGTGTGTACGGGCCTTCACAGCCGACACATAGACAGGGCACAGTCTGAACTCATGGGCGCCGCGAATAATAAGCCCGTGTCCAGTTCCAGCGGAACCACAGTCAACGAGAACGAACCCGGACGCGTTGTCATGCGGCGCGCCGACGGCAAGCCGATCCACGTGTTGGTCGTCGACGACGAGCCGGTTCTGGCCGAACTGGTGTCGATGGCCCTGCGGTACGAGGGGTGGGAAATCGCGACGGCCGGCGACGGCGCCTCGGCGATTGCGTCGGCCCGGGAGACTCCGCCCGACGTCGTGGTGCTCGACGTGATGCTGCCGGACATGAGCGGGCTGGACGTCCTGCACAAGCTGCGCGAGCAGATTCCGGGACTGCCGCTGCTGCTGCTGACCGCGAAGGACTCCGTGGAGGACCGTATCGCCGGTCTGACCGCCGGTGGTGACGACTACGTCACCAAACCGTTCAGCCTCGAAGAGGTGGTGCTGCGGCTGCGCGCGCTGCTGCGGCGCACCCGGGTGACCAGCGAAACGGGCGGAGCCAAGGTCGTGGTCGGCGATCTGGTGCTCGACGAGGACAGCCACGAGGTCACCCGCGGCGGCGACGTCATCTCGCTGACCGCGACGGAGTTCGAGCTGCTGCGGTTCATGATGCGCAATTCCAAACGTGTGTTGAGCAAGGCGCAGATCCTCGACCGGGTGTGGAGTTATGACTTCGGCGGGCGCTCCAACATCGTCGAGCTGTATGTGTCGTATCTGCGCAAGAAGATCGACATCGGGCGCGAGCCGATGATCCACACGTTGCGCGGCGCCGGCTATGTCCTCAAGCCCCCGCGCTGACGCGGGCCGCAGCCGCTTCCGCTCGCCGCGGGCATGGTCGCTGCGGGCCCGGCTGCTGGCCTCCCAGATCGTTCTGCTTGCGCTCGTGTGCGCGGCGATCGGCGCGGGCACCGAGTTTGCGCTGCAACGTTTTTTGATCAATCAGCTCGATGAGCGGTTGGCTGAGACCGGCCGCCGCTCGACCGGGCTGTTCGAATTCGGGCCGCCGCCACGCCCTGGAATGGGCCCGATGCCCGGCTTCCCGGATCCTGACGGTTATCCGCGACGTGTCATCATTCGCGAGGACCACGGCCCCGGACCCGCGTTCCTCAACGCGCCTGGGCAGGCGGCGCGCACCGTCGGCGCGGTGATATCGCGCGGCACGCCGGTCAACGCCGGAGTCATCACCGCCGACGGCACCCGCGCCGAAATCAGCACCACTGCAGCACAACAACTCGCCCGCATCCCGCCGAACCACAGACCGACCACAGTGGAACTCGACGGTCTGGGCCGCTACCGCGTCATCGCGATGCACGCGCGAGGCCCCGGCGAGACGATCGCGACGGGGTTGCCCACCTCGGACGTCGACGACACGCTGTTGACTGTGCTCGTCATCTTCGGTGTCGTGGGGGCGATCGCGCTGGTCGGTGGCACGACGGCGGGCATTGTGATCATCCGCCGCCAACTCGCCCCTCTGTCAAGGGTTTCCGAAGCGGCCCGGCAAGTGGCCGATCTCGAACTCGACCGCGGCGAGGTGCGGCTGCCCACCCCGATCGTCAAGGTCGATCCGGCCAGCGCGGACACCGAGATCGGACAGCTCGGCTCTGCGCTGAACCGAATGCTGGACCGCATCGCGGGCGCACTGTCCGCGCGGCACGCCAGCGAGACACGCGTGCGCCAGTTCGTCGCGGACGCCAGCCACGAACTGCGCACACCGCTGGCCGCCATTCGCGGCTATACCGAACTGGCGCAACGCAAACGAGACGACCTGCCCGACGACGTCGCCCACGCGATGAGCCGCGTCGAATCCGAAACCGAACGGATGACACAGCTCGTCGAGGACATGTTGCTGCTGGCACGGTTGGACACCGGACGACCGCTGGAACAGGAGCCGGTCGATTTGTCCCGGCTCGTCGTCGACACCGTCAGCGATTCCCATATCGCGGGCCCCGACCACGAATGGTCGCTGGATCTGCCCGACGAGCCTGTCATCGTCGTCGGCGACGAGGCCCGGCTGCATCAGGTGCTGGCCAATCTGCTCGCCAACGCCAGGACACACACACCGCCGGGCACCTCGGTCACGACATCGTTGGTCGTCGACGATTCCGGAGGCGCCTCGCTGGCGGTCGCTGACGACGGTCCCGGGATACCGGCATGGCTGCAGCCCGAGATCTTCGAGCGCTTCGCCCGCGGTGATTCGTCACGCTCCCGGCGGGGCGGCAGCACAGGGCTTGGACTGGCGATCGTCGCCGCCGTCGTCAGGGCCCACGGCGGCACGATCGACGTGCGAAGCGTGCCAGGCAAGACGGAATTCGTGGTGAAGCTTCCGGCCGATTCACAGTCAAGCCACAGCGCGTCCAAAACCGGCGCCTAGCGGGCTCAACGAAAATCGCCTTAGTGACAACCCTGGTTCTTTTGGCCGAGCAGACGCAAAAGTCCCCGACACGCCGCGAAAAAGGGGACTTTCGCGTCTGCTCGCGGGTGGGACTGGGCGTGCTGCTGGCCGCTACCGCAGCGCTGTATCTGTGGAACCTCTCGGCCAGCGGTTGGGCCAACGCGTTCTATTCCGCGGCCGCGCAGGCCGGCGCCAGCAATTGGACGGCGATGCTGTTCGGGTCCAGTGACGCCGCCAACGCCATCACCGTCGACAAGAC
>JAVRPG010000230.1:0-3979 GCA_032162325.1 Mycobacterium sp.
CGGAAAACCCGCCTGCCGCAGGTATTTCGCATATGTACGCAGCTCGACCACCTGCTGCCAGGTCAGGCCCGCTCGCAGCACCAGCTCGTTGAACCGGTCGATTTCCACCTGACCGCGCCAGATTGCCGTGACCGTGTCGGCGAACCGCTCGGCCATTGCCGCTCGTTCAGGGCCTGTCGGCGGTGTCGGGATGTCGGGATGTTGCGAAATCTTCAGCTGGTAGATCCAGACCGGCAACCCGTCGGGGCGGGTCACCGTGAACGGGCGCTCCTCGAGCACCACCACGCCCATGGACTGCAGCATCGGCAGCAGCTGACTGAGTGACGCCGACCGCCCACCCAGATACCAGGTGAGCTGCGCGACCCCGTCGGCCCCGCGGTCGCCGAGAACCAGTTTGACCGTATTGTGCTGCAGCTCTTCGATGATCGCGATGTCGTGGATCGCGTCCATGGGCGCGACAGCCTGCTTGTAGGCCTCGGGGAACGCTGCCGCGTAGTGCTCGGCGATGGGCTGGGTTATCGATCCGGTCTTCACCGCCCCCATCAGCCGGTCACCCCACGTTCTGGCGGCCTCAGTGAGCAGCTCCTGGATTCGGGTTTCGTTTTCGAGGGAGACGTCGACGTCGCGCTGACGGGAACCCTCGGGCAGCCGAACTGTGAAATGCACTACCGCCCACGGCGATTCGCTGACTCGCGCGGCGTAGTCGATGCTCACTCCGCCCAGTTCGCGGACCAGGATGTCCTGCATCTCCAACCGCACGGCGGTGGTGTACCGGTCGCGCGGGAGATAGACCAGGCACGACACGAAGTGAGCTAGTTGATCGGCGCGCATGAACAGCAACGTCCGGCGGCGCGAACCGAGATCGACCACTGCCATCGCCATGTCCAGCAGTTCCCTGGCGGAGAGCGCGAAGAGCTCGGAACGCGGGATGGTCTGGATGATGTCCAGAAGCAGCTGGCCGGGATGGCTGGGGTCGCGGTGCGCTATCGCGAGCGCATCATTGACGCGCCGTGAAATCAGCGGGATCTCAAGCACATTGGCGTTCATGGCCGCCACCGTGAACAATCCGACGAAGCGGTGCTCGATCGCCGCCCCACCGGCGCGTTCGCGCACCACCACGATGTACGGGTGGGCGCCGTAGCGTAGGTAGCTGGACATGGTGGCCTGAGCCAACACCAGCAGATCGTCGCTTTCGGTCAGTTGTGGGAGCACGTCGGTGCGCAGACGCAGCACGCCGAGACGACTGGACGGATCGACGGAGGACTGGCCGTCGCGGACCTGGCAGCGTTGGTAGCCCAGCAGCACGAAGTGTCCGTCGGCCAGCCAGCGCAGCAGTGCCGCGACGTCCTTGCGGTCGGAGCCGGGAAATCGGCCCTCGGGGTCGGAGTCGAGTTCGGCCGCCAGGCTGCGCAGCATGGCCGCCATCGACGTGGAGTCCAAAGCCACCTGGCGGGCGTCGGCGAGAACGCTGGGCAGCAGGCGCTTGACCTCCTCCACCGACTTGGGGTCGACCGATTCGGCCAGTTGGACATGGATCCACGTCTCGTCGATGCCGTCACCGAACGGGGCGTCGGACGCCGGCTCGATCTCCAGCAGTTCTCCGCCGGGCCCGCGCCGCGCTCGGAACACCGGATTCATGATGGCCTTGTAGGCGACTCCGAGCCGGTGAAGCAGCACGGTGACGGAGTCCATCGGCATCGACGCGTTGTCGGTCACGATCTGCAGCGCCGGGCCGAATCCGGCCGGGTCGTTTTCGGCATAAACCGCAACCCGGGTGTCGCCGAAGGACCGGTGCCTGCCCAGTCGGAGGTGGGCGTCGACCAGGGCCGGCGACATCAACCCCAGCGCCGTCCGGTCCACCGGAGCGGTGACCGCCGAGTCGGCGCCTGGCGCGTCACCGTGGGGCCCGCGGTAGGTCGCCATGTAGGCCCGCGCGAGCCTGGCGATGGTGTCCTGGCTCAGCGGCGGCGAATCGCTAGAACCGTCGACGCTTCTGCCCGTCTGCGGATTGACCGCCATCGCACCGCTCCTACTCACGCCCGCGTACCGGCGCTGGTACGCACAGGCGACACTAGTCGCGCGTCAGCCGGCGGTGGGTCACCCTGTGCGGACGGGCCGCTTCGATGCCGAGTCGTTCCACCTTGTTTTCCTCGTAGCCGCCGAAGTTGCCCTCAAACCAGAACCACTTGGCCTCGTTGTCGTCGTCGCCTTCCCACGCCAAGATGTGCGTGCACGTGCGGTCGAGGAACCAGCGGTCGTGGGAAATCACCACCGCGCAGCCGGGGAAGTTCTCCAGGGCGTTCTCCAGCGAGCTCAGTGTTTCCACGTCGAGGTCGTTGGTCGGCTCGTCGAGCAGGATCAGGTTGCCGCCCTCCTTGAGGGTGAGCGCGAGGTTCAAGCGGTTACGTTCACCGCCGGACAGCACCCCGGCCGGTTTCTGCTGGTCGGGGCCCTTGAACCCGAACGCCGAGACATACGCACGCGACGGGATCTCGTTCTGGCCGACCTCGATGTAGTCGAGCTTGTCGGAGACCACCTCCCAGACCGTCTTCTTGGGGTCGATGCCTGCGCGGCTCTGGTCGACATAGCTGAGCTTGACCGTGTCGCCGACCCTGACCGTGCCGCTGTCCGGCTGCTCGAGGCCGACGATGGTCTTGAACAGCGTGGTCTTGCCCACACCGTTCGGACCGATGACGCCGACGATGCCGTTTCTGGGCAGCGTGAACGACAGATCCTTGATGAGCGTGCGTCCCTCGAATCCCTTGTCGAGATGGTCGACCTCGACGACGACGCTGCCGAGCCTGGGCCCGGTCGGGATCTGGATCTCCTCGAAGTCGAGCTTGCGGGTCTTCTCGGCTTCGGCCGCCATTTCCTCGTAACGGCCCAGTCGGGCCTTGCTCTTGGCCTGCCGTGCCTTCACGCCGGAGCGGACCCATGCCAGTTCATCCTTGAGCCGCTTCTGCAGCTTTACGTCCTTGCGTCCCTGCACCGCGATGCGCTCGGCTTTTTTCTCCAGGTAGGTCGAGTAGTTGCCCTCATACGGGTAGGCGCGGCCGCGGTCGAGTTCGAGGATCCACTCGGCGACGTTGTCCAGGAAGTAACGGTCGTGGGTGACGGCGAGGATGGCGCCCTTGTATTCCGCGAGGTGCTGTTCGAGCCACAACACGCTTTCGGCGTCGAGGTGGTTGGTGGGCTCGTCGAGCAGCAGCAGGTCGGGCTTGGACAGCAGCAGCTTGCACAGCGCCACGCGGCGGCGCTCGCCGCCCGACAGGTGGGTGACGGGCTCGTCGGGCGGCGGGCAGCGCAGTGCGTCCATCGCCTGCTCGAGCTGGGAGTCGATGTCCCACGCGTCGGCGGCGTCCAGCTCCTCCTGCAGATGGCCCATCTCCTCCATCAGCTCGTCGGAGTAGTCGGTGGCCATCAACTCGGCGACCTCGTTGTAGCGGTTGAGTTTGGCCTTGATGGCCACGCCGTCCTCGACGTTCTCGCGCACCGTCTTCGTCTCGTCGAGCTGGGGCTCCTGCTGGAGGATGCCGACCGTCGCGCCGGGCTGAAGAAGCGCGTCGCCGTTGTTGGGGATGTCCAGTCCGGCCATGATCCGCAAGACGCTCGACTTACCGGCCCCGTTCGGGCCGACGACGCCGATCTTCGCGCCTGGAAGGAAGTTCAGACTGACGTCGTCAAGGATCACCTTGTCGCCGTGCGCCTTGCGGACCTTCCGCATCGAATAGATGAATTCGGCCATGCCGTGGTGTTGCCTTTCCGACAGATTGCGAGTCTTTGGTATTGCTCGCGGACCATCGTAGGCGTGGCCTTGGTCGGCTCCGCCGACAGAGTGGCTGCAGTTGGCTACGCGGACAGAGGTAGCGCTTTCTCGCCGACGGCCGAGTCGTCGTCCATTGCTTCTTCGTCGTCGGATGCCTTCTCGTCGGATTCGGCCTCGACCACGGGCTCGTCCGCCGACGCGGCTGCGTCCCTG
>JAVRPG010000231.1:0-12044 GCA_032162325.1 Mycobacterium sp.
ATTAACAGCGTGGCGCGCTCATTCGCCGCTGCCTCGGTCATCGCGACTTTGGACCGCGGCCGCGAGAGAGGTCAGGATTTCCGGCAGCGTGACGGCGATCTCCTCGTCGTCGACGGGATGGATGCTGGCGAAGCGGACATGTGCGGCAGGCACCGACAGCTTGAGGTCATCGAGCACATGTGCCCCCGCGATGCGTGCCGACTTGCGCGCGTCATCGTGCGCCCACACCCCGCCGTACTGGCCGTGTGAGGCCCCAATGACAGCCACCGGCTTGCCGCTAATGACGCCGGCACCGAACGGACGCGAGATCCAATCGATGGCGTTCTTGATGGCGGCGGACATCGTGCCGTTGTATTCAGGGGTCACGAGCAGAAGGGCGTCGGCCGACTGAACGTCGGCGCGCAGCCTGTCGGCAGCCACAACTGCCCCCGGCTGGTCGATGTCTTCGTTGTACAGCGCGACATCGGCCAGGCCCTCGAAGATTTCGACCGAGATGCCGCTCGGTGCGAGCTTGACGGCCGCCTCGGCGAGGCGCAGGTTGTCCGAGCCGGAGCGCAGGCTGCCAACCAGGGTCAGAATTCGGGTGCTCATGGCAGTCCTTTCGTAGTGGATTTCTCGTTAGTGACGGAACCGGGCGCCAACAATGGCGCAGTGGATACAACGTCGTCGGTCTGAGGGAACTGTGCCGTCACAAAGCTGTGGGTCTGGTGTGAACCTTGTCGTCGCGACGGCCGGTGTGACCGCTAGCAGCCAGCAGCAGTCCGCCATTTGGTGCCAGCCAGGATGACAGGGTCGGCAGGGCGCTGAACCCTGGACATCACGATATAACGGCCCCCTTCCCGTTCAGAGCACGTCACATCTGCAAGAGACGACGGGCAGTGGCGTGTCCACCGCAAGTACATAAAACGTTGCGCAACAGCCGATCTGCGCTATCACAACTAAGGGAAAGAACCAATCATGACCACTTCACTACGCCGGTCTGACGATGATATTCGGCAGTTCGAAGCCCCATCCAGCTTGGCGCAGAACCTGCAGGAGGTGCTGGTGGATCTGGTCGAACTGCATCTGCAGGGCAAGCAGGCCCATTGGAACCTCATCGGCACCAACTTCCGTGATCTGCACCTACAACTCGACGAAATCGTCGACATCGCACGCGAAGCCAGCGACACCATCGCCGAACGAATGCGCGCCCTCAACGCCGTTCCCGACGGACGGTCCGACACGGTCGTAGCGTCCACCACACTGCCGGCCTTCCCACCTGGCGAGCAGAACACCACCGAGACAGTGGACCTGATCACCAACCGGATCTACGCCACGGTCAGTACCATCCGTACGGTCCACGATGCGGTCGACGCCGTCGACCCAAGCACCAGTGACCTCCTGCACGAGATCATCGACTCGCTGGAAAAGCAAGCGTGGATGATCAAGTCCGAGAACCGCAAGGTCTGAGGATAGCGGACCACATGCCGTGCGCGAGCGCGCGCAACTCGGGTGCGCAGAACACCCGCGATGCACTCGTCGCTTCAATTGGTGTCAGCGCGCGCGCCTCGCTAGGCCTTCGCAGTCACAGATCAGTACGCTCTTGCCCTCCAGGCGAATCCAGCCGCGGTGAGCGAAATCGGCGAGCACCTTGTTGACCGTCTCGCGAGATGCACCGACCAACTGCGCTATCTCCTCCTGCGTCAGGTCATGCGTCACGCGCAGTGCGTCACCCTCCTGTGTGCCGAACCGCTGCGCCAGTTGCAGCAGCTGCTTGGCCACCCGGCCGGGCACGTCTGTGAAGATCAGATCGGCTAGATTGTGGTTGGTGCGACGAAGCCGCCGGGCCAACACCCTCAGCATTCTTTGAGCGATTTCAGGACGCTGGGCGATCCACGCGCGCACCGCGTCGCGGTCCATCGACACGACACGCACCTCGGTGATGGTCGTGGCACTCGACGTCCGCGGGCCCGGGTCGAAGATGGACAGTTCACCGAACATGTCCGACGGACCCAAGATGGTGAGTAGACTGTCGCGGCCGTCCGGCGAACGGCGGCCGATCTTGACCTTGCCCGAAACAATGATGTAGAGCCGGTTGCCGGGCTCGCCCTCGGCGAATACCGTGTGCCCGCTTGGGAAGTCGACATGGTGCAGTTGATTAGTCAGCGCGGATACGGCCCCGGGCTCGACGCCCTGGAACATCCCGGCCCTGGCCAGGATCTTGTCCACGCTGGCTCGGTCGGCCTGCCAATTAGCCCACTCGTCGACGTCGTTGCGGTCCAGGTACTCCGGATGATCCGTCTGTCGTCGCCGGCCCAGCCAGGAAACATCGGGTCCACTGATCACTTCTGGGTCAGCAGTCATCTGAATTCTCCGATCAAGCGGGCGGACCCGCATCGTGGTCATCAAGTTTCTCGGCTGCGACGCTGCAGCTGCCACGATTGCGGGCCGGCGAGCACATGTCGCCACCGCTGGCGCCCATCAACGCTTCCCACTAGCTGGAACGTTTGACTACCTGCTAGCAGGTAGCTCTAGCCGGAACAGGGGCCGAAGCTGGCATCGGCTAACGTCGATCAAAGGCATACCGCCAGCCCCCATCTTTGCATACCTGCCAACTCCAAATGCGCACTGTGCCGCTAGTGGAGTACGAGGGCGGCCCGAAGGCTGCGTGGCGATTCTGCCGATCCGTCCTACCGTGGAGTTGTTGTTACACAAACTATTTGAGCAGCCCGGAAGGATTCGTGATTTCATGTCGACCGGCACCCGTGAAGAGCGGCTCGCGCGCCGCGTCGCCGATTTGTACGTCACCGATGAACAGTTCGCCGATGCCCGGCCCATCGAGGCACTGACCGCAGCGATCGAGCAACCCGGGCTGCGGCTGCCGCGGATCATGAGCACCATCATGGGGGCCTATGCGGAGCGGCCTGCGGTCGGAGAACGCGGTGTCAACCTCACCACAGATCCGGAGACCGGCCGCACTTCGCTCGAGCTTCTGCCCTTGTTCGAGACCATCACGTATCGCGAGTTGTGGAGGCGCGTCGGCGCGGTCGCCAGCGCATTGACCGACGGCCCGGGGCAGCCGGTCCAGCCAGGCGACCGCGTGTGTGTGCTGGGCTTCGCGAGTGCGGACTACGCGACCATCGACATGGCGTTGGTCCAGTTGGGCGCGGTGTCCGTGCCCCTGCAGACCAGCGCACCGGTCAGCCAACTGCGGCCAATCGTCGCAGAGACCGAACCTCGCGTATTCGGTTCGAGCATCGGCGATCTCGGCGATGCGGTCGAACTGGTGTTGACGGGCCACACACCTGCGCGACTGGTCGTGTTCGACTACCGCCCTGAGGTAGACGACCAGCGTGAAGCGTTCGATGCCGCCCTGACACGGTTGGCCGAAGCGGGCAGCCCGGTGTTGGTGGAGACTCTGGCCGAGCTGCTCGAACGCGGGGAGTCGCTGCCAGCCGCACCGGAGCTCGTTCCCGACGACGATGACGACCCGTTGAGGTTGCTCATCTACACCTCAGGCAGCACCGGCGCGCCGAAGGGTGCGATGTACCCAGAACGATTGGTCGCGAATTTCTGGCGCAGGTCGCGCTGGAACTGGGGCGGGTCGAGCGTCGAGCCGTTGATCACGCTCAGCTTCATGCCGATGAGCCACGTGATGGGTCGAGGCATTCTCTACGGAACGCTGGGACAAGGCGGCACCGCCTATTTCACGGCCAGGAGCGATCTTTCGACGCTGTTCGAGGACCTCGCGCTGGTGCGGCCCACCGAACTGAATTTCGTGCCGCGGATCTGGGACATGCTGTTCAGCGAGTTCCAGAGCGAAGTGGACCGACGGTCCGTCGACGGCGCCGATCGCGTGGTACTCGAAGCCGAGGTGATGGCGGAGCAGACGCAGAACCTGCTCGGCGGACGGTTCGTCTCCGCGATGACGGGCTCCGCACCGATCTCGGCCGAGAACAAGGAGTTCGTCGAATCCCTCCTCGACCTCCATCTCGTCGAGGGCTACGGCTCGACCGAGGCCGGGATCGTCTACATCGACGGCCAGGTGCGTCGCCCGGCGGTGATCGACTACAAGCTGGTCGACGTGCCCGATCTAGGTTACTTCCACACCGACCAGCCGTATCCGCGCGGCGAACTGCTGGTCAAGACACAGGATCTGTTTCCCGGCTATTACAAACGGCCGGAAGTCACCGCCGATGTGTTCGATTCCGACGGCTACTACCGCACCGGCGACGTGGTGGCCGAGGTCGGTCCCGATCAGCTCGTCTACCTGGATCGGCGCAACAACGTGCTCAAGCTCTCGCAGGGCGAGTTTGTTACCGTGTCGAGGCTGGAGGCGGTGTTCGGCGACAGCCCGCTGGTCCGCCAGATCTACGTCTACGGCAACAGCGCACGCGCCTATCTGCTCGCCGTCGTTGTGCCTACCGAAGACGCGTTGAACCGAAGCGGCGGCGACCTCGAGTCGCTGAAGCCGGCGATCAGTGAGTCGCTGCAGGACATCGCAAAGGATGTCGGGCTGCAGTCCTACGAGTTCCCGCGCGACTTCCTCATCGAGACAACGCCGTTCACGCTCGAGAACGGGCTATTGACCGGCATCCGCAAGCTGGCGCGGCCAAAGCTGAAGGTGCACTACGGCGATCGCCTCGAAGAGCTCTATACGGAGCTGGCCGACAGTCAGACGAACGAGCTGCGCGCGTTGCGCCGGGACGGTGCTGATCGGCCGGTGCTTGAGACGGTCAGCCGGGCTGCGGGTGCTCTGCTCGGGGCGGCGGCCGGCGATCTGGCACCTGACGCCCATTTCACCGACCTGGGTGGAGACTCGTTGTCGGCGTTGACATTCGGCAATCTGCTGCGTGAGATCTTCAAGATCGACGTGCCGGTCGGCGTCATCGTCAGCCCGGCCAGCGACCTGCAGTCCATCGCCGGCTACATCGAGGCCGAGCGGCAACCCGGCACCAAGAGGCCGACGTTCGCGTCGGTGCACGGCCGTGACGCCACCGAAGTTCACGCCGCTGACCTGACGCTGGACAAGTTCATTGACGCGAAGACTCTTGCGGCGGCTCCGTCGCTGCCTGGTCCGAGTGCGGAGGTGCGCACGGTGCTGCTCACCGGTGCGACGGGATTCCTCGGCCGCTACCTGGCTCTGGAATGGCTGGAGCGGATGGATCTGGTCGACGGCAAGCTGATCTGCCTGGTGCGCGCCAAGGACGACGTCGCCGCCCGCGATCGACTCGACAAAACCTTCGACAGTGGTGATCCCGAATTGCTGCGCCATTTCCGGGAACTGGCCGCAGGCCATCTGGAGGTCATCGCCGGCGACAAGGGCGAAGCAAACCTCGGCCTGGATCAACAAACGTGGCAGCGGCTGGCCGACACCGTCGACCTGATCGTCGACCCCGCCGCACTTGTCAACCACGTGCTCCCGTACAGCGAGCTGTTCGGCCCCAACGCCGTGGGCACCGCCGAACTGATCCGCATCGCGCTGACGACCAAACAGAAGCCGATCACCTATGTGTCAACCATTGGTGTCGGCGACCAGATCGAACCATCGAAGTTCACCGAGGACGCCGACGTCCGGGGCATCAGCCCGACCCGCGCCATTAACGACAGCTATGCCAACGGCTACGGCAACAGCAAGTGGGCCGGCGAGGTGCTGCTGCGCGAGGCGAATGACCTGTGCGGCCTGCCAGTCGCCGTCTTCCGGTGCGACATGATCCTGGCCGACACCGCGTATGCGGGTCAGCTCAACGTGCCGGACATGTTCACCCGGTTGATGCTGAGCCTCGTCGCTACCGGCATCGCGCCCGGCTCGTTCTACGAACTCGACGCGGACGGTAACCGGCAACGCGCGCATTACGACGGGCTGCCCGTCGGTTTCATCGCCGACGCGATCTCCACTCTGGGTGCACAAGTGGTGGACGGGTTTTCGACCTACCACGTAATGAACCCCCACGACGACGGCATCGGGCTCGACGAGTACGTCGACTGGCTGAACGACGCCGGTTACCCGATCCAGCGCATTCCTGGCTACGACGCTTGGCTGCAACGGTTCGACACGGCGTTGCATGCACTGCCGGACACGCAACGCCAGGCTTCGCTGCTGCCGCTCCTGCACAATTATCAGCGGCCGGAGAAGCCGATCCGCGGGTCGATGGCGCCCACCGACCGGTTCCGGGCAGCGGTGCAGGAGGCGAAAATCGGTCCGGATAAGGACATCCCACACGTCATGGCGCCGATCATCATCAAGTACATCACCGATCTGCAGCTGCTCGGACTGTTATAGGGCGACGGGCAGAACGCTGTCACCAGGCACGAGCAGCCCGAACGGGGGCTGCTCGCCGACCCGCCAGGTGCCGTCCTGCAAGCTTCGACCTGCCGTGCGAGCCCTCTGCAGGGCACGCCGCGCCAGCGAAAGCTGTTGAGTTTCCCACGCCTTCAGCCGATCTGGGACATGCTGTGCCGTGACTCCAAGCAGCGCGGTGCCCAGCTGCCAGGCATCGTCGGCCGCCTTCGCGGTACCCACACCGATGTGTGGCCGCAGCACGAAAGCCGCGTCGCCGATCAGGCAGCACCGCCCGAAGGCCATCCGGGGCACTTCTAGGTCGACGATCACCTGGATGAACGGCTCGGCGGTTTGTTGGATAACCTCGGCCAGCGGCGCAGGCAGATCAGCGTCCGCCGCCGAATACAGCTGCTCGACATGGCGAGTCTGGACCGATCCGGGTGGCACGGTCAGCTCTGCCCTGACACCGTTACGGTCGGTGAGCAGGTCCGTAAGACGGTCTCCCGGCGCGATGTTCTGATACCAGAGCCAGTTGAACAGCACAGAGCCGCTCGGACCGGGAATCGGGTAGCTCAGCAGGTGGCCGCGCGGGAGGATCCGGTAGGTGAACGCGTCCAGCAGGATGCTCGCCGAGCGGCCGCTGAGTTGGTCAATGTCGACGGTGCCGCGCCAGGCCACGTATCCCGCGTAGCGGGGTTGGGCGTCGGGCAACATGATTCGGCGTCCCGTCGAACGGATGCCGTCGGCGCATACGACGAGATCGGTTGCAAGGGTCTGACCGTCGGTCAATGACAGCGTCGCAACATCGCCCCGGTTATCCAGGTGTGCAAGCTCATTCGCCAGGTGGTAGCGCTCAGTGCCGAAGGCGTCCAGCAACCCTCGATACAAGTCGACGTAGGACGCGAACCGGTAGGCGCAGAGTTGCTCGTCGACGATCGAGCCGTCCGTATCGAGATACTGAAGCCGGTGGACCGGCAGGCCAATGTCGCCAATCGATTTGCCTGCCCGCTCCACGAGATAGCGCACCGTGGTCGGGTGCACGACGATTCCGGTCCCGCGCCCTTCCAACGGATTCGGACTACGTTCCAGAACGTCCACGTCCCAGCCGTGGTCTCGGAGAACGAGGGCTGCGGTGAGTCCGCCCAGCGACCCTCCAATCACGACGGCCCTCATCACGCGGCCCTCCCGCCGGCGAGAACTCTTGGTGCGAATGTGAGATAAGAGACAGTAGTCATAGCTCCCACGGTCGCCACTTTGGAGGCGGTTGTCGTTGGCGCTGCCCGCAATTGTGGCGGGTGCCAGCACCACCGCGTCATACATGCTAGCCGGGAAATCCTCCATCTCCCAACCAGATTGCGTAGCAAGCCGTTACACCGGGCGTAGGCTTTCGGTATGCAGCCGCACGCAGATCTCTACCTCGACCGTGCGCGCGCGGACTCATTCGGTGCCGCAGCGCGAGTCTACGACGCGCGCAGGCCGCGCTACCCCGCCCAACTCATCGATGACCTTCTGATGCGGGGCGCTCGAACGGTGCTCGACGTTGGCGCGGGCACCGGGATCGCTTCCGAGCAACTCCTCGAGAGGGGAGTTAATGTGCTTGCGGTTGAGCCAGATCCGCGAATGGCCGAATTCGCCAGGGGCAAGCGAATCCCCGTCGAGATCGGCACGTTCGAGAACTGGGACCCCGCGGAGCGCCGCTTCGATCTCGTGGTGTTTGGGCAGTCCTTTCATTGGGTGAATCCTCATATTGCATTACCGAAGGCACATCGACTGCTGTCTAGCGGTGGACGTCTTGCATTGATGTGGAACCGCCTGCTCCCAACACATCCCACTCGCAGCGACCTCGCCGAGATATACCGGGACTACATGGATCCGGGTTCACACCTGGTCGACGGCTCGTCGATCGGTCCCATCGACACCGAGCACCGCACCGACGGGCTGATCGCCTCAATCACGGCTTCCGGTTTCACAGTTGAGGAGCGCACGTACGCGCGGGACGACCACTATTCCACAGAGCAGTGGCTTGACCTCGCCTTCACCTATTCGAACCACCTCGTCCTCGCCGCCGATAAGGCCTCGGAGCTACGCACCAGGCTGGCCGAGCGCATCGGTTCGAATGGAGTATCGGTGGGCGGAGATACCTTGTTGATCCTTGCCACCCGCTCATAGGGAGTTGCGATGCGATCGATGCGTGTTCTCGTCGTCGGCGGCGGTATCGGGGGTCTGTCCGCGGCCTTGGCGATGCGGTTGGCGGGGGCGAAAGTGAGGGTGTACGAGCAGGCCGCAGAGCTCGGTGAGGTCGGCGCCGGAGTTGGGCTCTTCCCCAACAGCATGCGGATACTGCGGCGGCTCGGCGTCGCCGATCCGGTCACTCGCCTTGCGGCACCCATCGATGAGTGGTGGATGTTGGCGCCTGGCGGGTCTGTCGTATCTCATCAGGTCGCCGGCCGCGACGGCCCGAGCAGCTCGCTCGGCATGTACCGTCCGGATCTGGTGGCAGAGCTGGCGGCCGCGCTGCCCCGCGGTGCACTGCGCACCGGACATCGCTGCGTCGCCTTCAGGCAGGACGCTCGCTACGCGGTGGTGTCCTTCGACAACGGCGTGAGCGTCGAGGCCGATGTGGTGGTCGCTGCCGACGGCATCCATTCGACACTGCAACGCTACGTCGTCGAGCCGCGCTGGCCGGTGTTCTCCGGCGTGGTGGCCTATCGCGGGGTGATGCCTGCCGCCTGGGTGCCCGGTTGGCCGTGGCCGAACGCTTTGGTGAACTGGGTGGGTCAGGGCAAACACTTTCTGGTCTTCCCCGTGCGCGCGGGCACGCTGCTCAACTATGTCGGATTCTTGCCGGCCGATGAACAGATGCGTGAATCATGGTCAGCGCCTGGTGATCCGGCAATACTGGCCGCCGAGTTCGCCGACTGGGATCCGTGGCTTTCTCGGCTGCTCTCGCGGATCGATACCACATTCCGGTGGGGCCTGTATGACCGCGATCCGCTACCGCGCTGGACGAATGGTCGGTTGGCGCTGCTCGGAGACGCCGCGCACGCGATGCTGCCGCATATGGGCCAAGGCGCTAACCAGGCCATCGAGGATGGAATGGCGTTGGCCACGTTGATGCGAGGTACCGATGCCGCCGATGTGACCGAGGCGCTGATCCGCTATCAGGGGCTGAGGCACGACCACACCGCGCGAGTCCAGCAAGGCTCCCGGGCCAACGGGATGCGAATGGACGCGGGGCAGGCGATCACCATCGGTCAACCCGGAGTACACGACTACGACGTGGAGGCCGAGGCCCGGGTGATGCGGTAACGGCCTCGGACGAGAGCGGCGGTGCCGGCGCGAGCGATGGCGCTGCGTGCTATCAGGTAGCAGGTATTTCTCGACACCGACGGGCCGGAAACGCGGATGGCGGCTGGCCTAGACGACATCCGCGTTCGCAACGTCCATTCTCAGATCAGTGCGAGTCACACATCGGAGTGAGACCCGTCGCAAGCGCAGATGTCCGTCAGCCAAATCGGACCGGAGCGAGACGTGGTGGTTCACCCGTCGCCGGGAACCGCAAGAGCGAATACACGTCCCACGTGAAAGTCGTTGTACTGAGGAGGGTCATGACCGGAATCGTCGTCCTGATCTTCATGGGGCTCCTCGTCTACGCCATCTGGCAGACCGTCTGCAAATCCGCACCCAATGAAAGGCTTAAGTGCTCCGTGTGCGGCACCACCAAGCGGACACTCCAGTGGATGAGAAGCTGGGAGGACTGGTACTGCTGGCCGTGCAAAGAGCAATGCATCCATGCCATTCTGAATACCCTCATCGGAGAACACGCGTGACCCCGAACGAGCCGAGTGCTGTTAGCTGGCCGCAGAATCCGGATAGCGGTCATCGGGCTGGGCAGGAGGGGGCCGCGGATCCGCTGCCCGAGCACATGCGGGCTTGGGTGCTGGGCGATCCCGGCCAGCTCAGTCTGGTGGACAAGCCGATCCCGATGCCGGGACGCGCCGAGGTGCTGGTGCGCATCGGTGCCGTGGCGATCTGCGCGACAGACCTGGAGATCATCCGCCACGGCGCGCCGGCGATGATCGGCGGCGGCGAACCGTTCAACAAGATGTTTACTCCGGGTCACGAATACATGGGCACCGTGGCGGCGCTGGGCCCGGGTGTGGACGAGTACCGCATCGGCCAGCGCGTCACCGTGGAGGTCCATGCCGGCTGCGGACATTGCAAGCGCTGCCGCGCGGGCATGTACACGGCCTGCCTCAACTACGGTCAAGTTAACAAGGGCCATCGCGCCAACGGCTTCACCACCGACGGCGGATTCGCCGAATATGCCGTCAACAACATCAACACGCTGATTGCCGTCCCCGACAGCATGTCGGACGCCGAGGCGACGCTGGTGGTGACGGCAGGCACTGCGATGTACGGGCTGACCGAACTCGGCGGGCTGGTGGCCGGAGAAGGTGTGGCTGTGTTGGGGCCGGGACCGATTGGATTGCTGGGCGTCGCTGTGGCCAAGGCGCTGGGAGCATCGCCGGTTGTCCTGACCGGGACCCGGGACAACCGCCTTCAGATCGGCCGCGCGTTGGGCGCAGATCACGTGATCAACGTGCGCAACGAAGATCCCGTGGACGCGGTGCGCCGCATCACTGGTGGCAGGGGACTGGATTACGTACTGGAGTGCTCAGGCGCACCCGATGCCGTGAACCAGGCAGCGCGCATGCTCAATCGTGGTGGCCGCATCTGTCTCGCCGCCTTCCCACACGAGCCGGCGTCGATCGACGTCGCCCATATCGTGCGCAACAACATCTACCTCTATGGCATCCGCGGCGAGGGTAAAAGCGCCGCGCACCGCGCCGAGGCATTGATGTCGCAGAAACGCTTCGACGCCACCAAGATCCACACCCACACCTTCGGCCTGCACGATCTGCCGACGGCCCTGCGCTACGCCGGCGAACACATCGATGATGCGATCAAGGTGGTGGTGACGACGCGCAACGCCGAGTTGGCGCGGGCAGCCACCGAAATTACCGCTAGCAACAATTGACAGTAGTCGATCAAACGTTTGACTGGAGACATGACCGCAACCAGTCCCCGCCCGGCGCGGGTCGACTTCCACCACCACCTCTTCCCCACTGGTGAGCTGGCTGAATCAGTGCGGGGCGCGGTCGGCGCCGACAACGGCTGGCGGTTCCCCGACGGCGCCACGCGCTGGACACCGGAGACGAGCCTGGCGTTCATGGACGGCCTCGGCATCCAGCTGGCCGTGCTCTCGTTGCCCAACGACGTGGAGTCCACCCTGCCCGCGGCGCACCGTCGGGCATTCGCCCGCCAGATCAACACCATCGCCCGCCAGGCCGTCGATGACCATCCCGGTCGGTTTGGCTTCTTCGCGCACCTTCCCACCCCCACCGACGTCGACGTGGCCCTCGAGGAGCTGACCTATGCCCTCGACGAGCTGGACGCCGACGGCGTCACCTTGACGAACGTCTACGGCACCGGGGAGGAGGCCCGGTCGCTGGGCGACGACATCTTCGAGCCGCTGTGGGCCGAACTCGACCGGCGCCATGCGCTGGTGTTCCTGCACGGCGAGCAGACACCGGGACGCAACCGGATGCCAAATCGGTTTCTGCCGACGCCGATAAGTGAGGTGCCGAACGAAACCTACAAGGCCGCAGCGGATCTCGTTACCAGTGGGCGGAAACGGCAGTATCCGAACGCACGGATCGTCCTTTCGCATTCCGGCGGGAGCACACCTTTCCTCGCCGCGCGGGTCGCGGTGCTCTCT
>JAVRPG010000232.1:0-3167 GCA_032162325.1 Mycobacterium sp.
CGGTATGCGCGGCGAGTGTGCTCTGAGCGACCGCGCTGGAGCGCGAGGTACTCGTCGAACTCCTCGAGAATCGCGTCCACTCCCCTACCGTCGCAGACAGCCGAGGCGGTACTCGTCAGGTGAGCGCGTGTGTCGCGGCGTCGTTGACATGAACAACCCTTGAGGTTTTACCGTCGCGATCATGCAATTATCCGATGGAGTCGCGCGCCGAGCGACGAGAAGCTGCTGGTCTTCTATTTCGCCACCGTCCGAGCGGATGCTCGACGTCGTTACGCGACTCGGCAAATCCGGACATGAACCGGTCCACTCACGGCATGAGTGAGGTGACGCGCCGCAGTGCCTCAGGTGTCAGGTCCTTGAGAGTGGGATAGCCGTCGACGGCCATGATCAGGTCGGCCTCGGCGAGCAGCGAGCGCAGCACGTGCACCACGCCGTCCTCACCGCCGATCGCCAGGCCGTACGCGTAGGGCCGCCCGATGCCGACGGCAGTGGCGCCCAGCGCCAGGGCCTTGACGATGTCGGCGCCGCTGCGGACGCCCGAGTCGAACAGCACCGGAAGCCCGTCCGCGGCTTCGACGACCGCAGGCAGGCAGTCGATGGCCGGTATCCCGCCGTTGGCCTGGCGCCCGCCGTGGTTCGAGCAGTAGATGCCGTCCACGCCGCCGTCCCTGGCGCGGCGCGCGTCGTCCGGATGGCAGATGCCCTTGACGATCAGCGGCAGTTCGGTGAGCGACCGCAGCCACGGAAGGTCGTCCCACGTCAAAGGATTGCCGAATACCGAAACCCAGCGCAGCACCGCCGCTTGCGGGTTTTCCTCTGGCGTTTGTTGCAGGCTCGCCCGGAACACCGGGTCGCTGGTGTAGTTCGCCAGGCAGCGGCCACGCAGCTGCGGGAAGTTTGATGTCGACAGGTCGCGCGGCCGCCAACCCGTCACCCAGGTGTCCAGGGTGACGATGATGCCCTTGTATCCGGCGGCCTCGGCACGCTGGACAAAGCTGGCCGCCAAGTCGCGGTCGGTCGGCGTGTACAGCTGGAAAAAGCCTGGGGTATCACCGAATTCGGCGGCGATGTCCTCCATCGGATCCTCGGTCAGCGTCGAAATGACCATCGGCACACCGGTGCGAGCGGCGGCTCGCGCGGTGACCAGGTCACCGTGCCCGTCCTGCGCGCACAGGCCGATGACGCCGATCGGCGCCATGAACACCGGCGACGGCAGCGTCAGACCGAACACCTCCACCGACAGGTCACGTTCCTTGGCGCCGACGAACATCCGCGGCATCAGGCCCCAGCCGTCGAACGCGGTGCGATTGACGCGCTGAGTGCGTTCGTCGCCTGCGGCGCCGGTCACGTAGGACCACACCGACGGCGGCATCGCCACCTCCGCCTTGGCCTCCCACTCCGCGTAGGACATCGGGAGCGACGGCACGATGCCGGACAGTCCCTGCAGGTAGATCTCGAGCTGGTAGTCGCCGAATGCCATACGCCTAGCGTGCCAGCTCGCCACCGAGCCTTGTCAGCGGACCAGCCGCTCCGCCACCCCGGCATACACCGCGCCGAGCTTGTGCGCGTCGCGGTGCCTTCGCGACGGGAACCACCGGCACACGTCGACGCACAACGACGAGATGGCCATCACCACCTCATCGACGTTGTCGACGTGGAACTCGTCGGAGGTCACCCCGGCCGCGACGATCTCCGCAATGACGTCGGTCGCCTGGTGGCGCAGCGGCGCGATCGTGCGGTAGTGGGCCGGCGTCAAGCCGTGCAGTTCGTATTGCACGACGCGGGCCTGCTTGTGGTTCTCTGCGTGCCAGGTGGCGAACGCCGCCACCACCGCCCGCAGCCGGTCGGTGAAGCTCGCGGCGGGGTCGTCGGCCTCCTTCAGCGCGGCCAGCAGGCTGCTGTGGCCTTCCAGTGCGATGGCATACAGCAGCTCCTCTTTGGAGCGGTAGTGCGGGTACATGGCCGTCGCGCTCATGTTGAGCCGTTTGGCGATCTGCCGCGTGGAGCTGCCGCCATATCCCGACTCCGCGAACGCCTCGATCGCAGCCCGTCGCATGCGTTCCGCCGCAGCTGAATCCGCAGCACGATCGATCGTCATGACGGTCGGGATCCTACACGTAGTTGACATTTGCCGACGCTCGGCGCACTATTAGCGAGCGCTCATAAAATGAGCGATCGCTAATTTGAACATTCCCGAAAGGCTGTCCCGACATGGCGGAGTTCCTCTCGCGGCGTGATGTCGACTTTCTGCTCTACGAGTGGCTCGACGTGGTCGCGTTGACCAAGCGCGACCACTTCGCCGAGCACTCCCGCGACACCTTCGACGCGGTTCTCGATCTGTCTTCCGACATCGCGACGAAATGCTTTTCGCCGCACAACAAGAAGGGCGACCAGAGCCACCCGTCGGTCGGGCCCGACGGGAAAGTCGTGCTGATCGACGAGATCAAGAACGCGTTGGACACATTCAGCGAAGCGGGCCTGATGGCCGGACCATTCGACGAGGCGGTCGGCGGCATGCAGCTCCCGGCTGTGGTGGCGCAGGCGTCGATGGCGTTCTTCCGCGCTGCTAACCCCAGCACGACCTCGTACGCCTTCCTCACCGTGGGCAACGCCAACCTGCTGGCCGAATACGGCACCGAAGAGCAGATCGACACCTGGGTGCGCCCGATGCTGGAAGGCCGCTACTTCGGTACCATGTGCCTGTCGGAGCCCGATGCCGGCTCGTCGCTGGCCGACATCACGACGAAGGCCGTTCCAGCCGGCGACGGCACCCATCGCGTCACCGGGACAAAGATGTGGATCACCGGCGGTGACCACGAACTCACCGAGAACATCGTGCATCTCGTGCTGGCCAAGGCGCCCGGCGGCGGACCCGGGGTCAAGGGCATCTCGCTGTTCATCGTCCCGAAGTTCCTGCCGGACGGAACCCGCAACGACGTCGCGCTGGTCAGTCTGAACCACAAGATGGGCAACCACGCAACGACGAACGCCCTGCTGAACTTCGGCGACGGCACGCATCAGCCCGCCACCGAACCCGGCGCGGTCGGCTATCTGGTAGGTGAGGAGCACAAGGGCCTGGCCTACATGTTCCACATGATGAACGAAGCCCGAATGGCGGTGGGATTGCAGGCGATGGCGACCGGATACGCCGGCTACCTGGCGTCGCT
>JAVRPG010000233.1:0-2671 GCA_032162325.1 Mycobacterium sp.
GTGAACGTGACTTCGATTGTGTCGCCGGAGAATTCGAAGTCGATGAGGTCACCCGGGCCGTAGCCGGGCAGACCGCACATCCACAGCTGGTTGAGGTCGTCGCGCAGTTGCTTGACGCTGACGCCGAGATCCGACGCGGCTTCGGTGTAGGTGATCTTCGGGTTGGCCTGGAAGTACGGCACCATGTTGAGCAGCCGGACCAGCCGGGCGGAGACGGCGGTCATGCGTTGACCTCGTCGGTCTGGCCGGCCTGTGCGCGAAGCCGGGCCAACACGTCGTCGCGCAGTGATTGGGGCTCGAGGGCGACGGCGTCCGGGCCGTAGCCGGCGATTTCGCGGGCGAGGCGGTCGAGCATGCCGATGTCGACGGTGATTTCCTCGCCTGCGCGGTCGCCGAGCGTCAGGGGGCCGACGACGGTGGCCCGGCGACGCAGCGCGGTGGCGCGTCCGTCGGCGACCCAGACCCGGGCCTGGCCGGTGTTCGGCCACTCTCCCACCACGCGGTCGACGATCTCGCGCAGGTTGATCCCGTCGGGCCGCTTCACGGCGCCGGGTGGGCCGATGGGGGTGACCTCGGCGCCGATGCGGGAGAGCCGGAACGTGCGGGTGGCGTCGCGGTCGCGGTCGTGGCCGACGAGGTACCAGCGGCCGCGGTCGGTGACCACACCCCACGGCTCGACGGTGCGGGTGGTGTAGGGGTCGTTGCGGGTGGGCCGGTGCGGGAACTGCACGGCTTGCCCTGAATCGATGGCGGACAACAGGATTCCCAAGACGTCCTCGGAGCCGCGCAGGCCGGGCAGCACGGCGGTCGAGGTGATCGCGATGCCGGAGTCGGGTGCGTCGACGTCGACGCCTGCCGCGCGCAGCTTGAGCAGTGCGCCCTGGGTGGCGGTGATGAGCTCGGGCGATTCCCACAGTTGTGTCGCGACGGCGACGGCGGCGGCCTCGTCGGCGGTCAGCGCGACGGCGGGTAAGGCGTAGGCGTCGCGGTTGATGCGATAGCCCTCGGTGGGGTCGAACTGCGACACCCGGCCGGTTTCGAGCGGGATGCCCAGGTCGCGCAGCTCATTCTTGTCGCGCTCGAACATGCGGGAGAATGCTTCGTCGGTAGCGCTGTCGGAGTAGCCGTACACGGTTTCGCGGATCCGATCGGCGGTGATGAAGGTGCGGGTGGACAGCAGCGCGATGACGAGATTCATCAACCGCTCGACTTTGGAAATGCCCACTCGTGACACCTTAAGGTGTCGGGGTCCGTGTCACTTCGCGGCCGAACCCGCCAGCGCGTCGGATATCAGCACGCCCAGATGCTGCCAGTAGACCCAGTCGGCGATCGCCGTGCGTTGCGCGGGAGCCTCGGTGGCGGTGTGGGCGCGATACAACGCCTGTTCCTGGGCCTGCTCGGCGTAGTTGACGAACGCCTCCAGATGCGCGGCCCCGCGATCGGGGTTGGTGCTCATCATCGGCTTCATCACCTCGAACCAGAGCCTGCTCGTCTCATCGGGGGGCGGATTCGTGTCGGACGGGGCGGGCGGCAGCAGCTCCGACAGAGCGTTATCTTTGATACCGGCCAGATGCGACGCCGCATCGGGGGCAATGACCTCTAAGCGGTTGCGGCCCTGCATCTTTCCGCTGTCGGGGATGTCATCCGATTGAAGGATGATCTTGGCGGTGCCGGGATCGAAGTTCTTGAACTGGTCTTCGGTCGCCACCACGGCGCGCAATCGCACATTGTGGTGTTGCGCCCAGCCCTGGACGGCGAGGATCGGATATGTCGCCCATTTGGCGCGGTCACCGACCGGGATGGATTCGTCGGCGCTGGCCATCCGGACCTGATCGGGAAGGTTGACGCCGTCGGGTATGTAGGCGAGCCCGTAGCTGTTGGCGACGACGATCTGCCCCTCCGTTGTCACCGCAGTCACCCAGAAGAAACCGAAGTCGATGTTGGGCTCGGCGTTGAGGGCGGCGCCGATGCGACGGGCCATCTGCAAGGGATCGCCGCTGGCGGCGGATTGGCGGCGCAATGCCCCGGCGGTTGCGGCGACGACTGCCGCATCGCGCTCGGCGCGCGTGGCCGAAACCGGTACTGGCGCAGGCGCTCCCACGGCACTGGTGACACCTGCGGCGGACGCGGGCGCCACGCCGGGCCCCATCGACGTTGGCCCCGGGGCTGCCGCGTTCGGAGGCGCCAACGGTCCCGCCGGTGGCGGTGTGGGCGGAGGTCCAAGAGGCATCGAAGGAGCGGGCGGGCCACCGGCGCCCGGCCCTGCGCCGACGGAAGGTGGCCCAGCGTGAGCGCCAGGAGCCGAGGGAGGCGGCGCGCTTGGCGTTGGTGCGGGTGCGTCGGGAATTGGCGGTGGAGCGGGTGGCGGTGTGGGAACCGAAGGCTGCGCAGCCAACGGGGTGTTGGCGACCTGGTTGGTCAACGGCGCCGTCTGCGGTGGAGTGCCCGTGGGCGGACCGCCTGCGGCAGCCCTGGCGGCGTCGGCGCCTGGTGCACCAGTGCCAGCGGAGGCTGGGTGCACTGACGGACTGCCTGCGGAGCCCGAGCTTGGGCCCGAAGTCGACGACAGTGGCGAGCTGGGGCTGCTAATGCCCGGCGAACCAGAAGGCCCGCCGCCGAGGCTGGGCGCTGCCGGCGCAGGAGCAGCCGGTGAAGCAGGACCGGGGCCGGC
>JAVRPG010000234.1:0-3627 GCA_032162325.1 Mycobacterium sp.
CGAAGTCACCGGCGTGCGCAAAGGCGGCCATCATCACGACGTCGCCGGCCTTGAGTTGGCCGTCGGAGATCGCCCGATCGAGGTTGATCGGGATACCGGCACCGAACAGATTGCCGTTGTCGTCGAATGTGTCGCGGTGGCGTTCGCGGGGCACCTCCAGCGCCTCGCGCCAGTTCCGCAGGAACACCCGGTTTGGCTGGTTGGTGACGAGCAGGTCAAGATCCTTGGACTTGACGCCAATTCGATCGCAAACCGCCAACGCCACCTCGGGCACCTGCCGGTTGCCGCGGGCGAGCACCTTGGTGATCTTGGTTTCGGTGAAACCGATGGAGGCCTCGCCGGGGCCAGGTTGCCACCACTTGCGCGGCCCGTCGATGGCGAGCGTCATGTCGCCGGCGTATTCGCCGTAGTTGCGGCACTCGACATCGAGGATCGGCGATTCGTCCGACAGCGTCACCAGGCCCACCGCCGCGCCGTCGCCGGGAACGACGGCCTGCGCCTTGCGGCGCACCCCGGGCTGATCGAAGACCTGCCCTGCCGCGTTCTGCGCCACCGCGATCAGCGCGGTCCGTCCCGCTCCCGACGCCAGCATCTGGCGGGCCACCTGCAGGCCCAGCACGAAGACGGCGCAGCCACCGTTGCTCAGGTCGAGCACGTAGTCCGGCCGCATCCCGAGCCGGTGCGCCATCGCGCCGCCGCCACCGTAGAAAGGCATGTCCGGCTGCTGGACGTGGGTGATCAGCACGTCGACGTCGGCGATCACATCCTCTCCGTGCCGCTCGACCAGCCCGGCGGTCGCCCGCTCGATCATGTCGGTCGCTGTCTCATCCTCGGCGACGTGATGCCGGAAGTTCGGCGCGCGGAACATCAGGTTATCGCGGAGATCATCCGAACCCGCGAAGTGCGAGTAGTAGTCGACGCCGATCGGGTCTCCGGGCAGATAGGTGGAGACGTCGATCAAGCTGACGGCGGGGGTGGTCATGACATTCCTCATTTCATCCAGCCCGGGGTCACCGGCAGGCCGTTGTGGTGTCGGTATTCGGCAATTGCCTTCAGGTTCTTCATCTCCAGCAGATGGCCGGCCCCGAACATGTCCCAGAAGTCACCGACCCACACGGGGCGCTCGGGCGGAGCGGATTCCGGGTATGGATTGTGGTCGTAGAACGGGTGATGACAGTTCGTCCACAGCACCACCGACCCGGGCTTGTCGAGCACCACCTGCGCGTCGACGACCCGCATCAAATAGATCATCCACAGGTGCTTGCCCTGGTCCCACGCACAGTGATAGTCGACAGTGCGGGCCTGCCGGTTGGACACCGTGCGGGTGTAGATCTCAGTCTCGGAGCCGAGGCGGTCGTATGCCTGCCACAGGCCGGGCTCGTCCGTGGGCTCGAATCCGCGCAGGCTGTAGGTCCACTCCTCCAGGCTGCGGGTATCGGCCAGGTACTCGAACAGCTCGTCGGGCGGGCAGTCGATGAAGTCGTTCACTGTGACGTACTCGCCGAAGACCTCATCGTGCGGGTACACCGACCGCATCATCTCCATGATGATCGGCGTGGCCTTCTCCCGCGGCGACGTCTCGATGCGGACGACCCCGTCGATCGGATCGAGGGTGCCGGTGTGGGTGGTTATATCGTCAAGCGCGGGCAACGACATCGGAACGGTTCTCCTTTGAGATGGGAGGTTTACTCGCGGCGGCTTTGCCGAGAAAGGCTGCGAAAGGGGGGATTTCGTCGGCCGAGCATTCGACGCTGACCACCGAAGGGCCATCGACCTCGAACGCGGTCCGAAGTGCGGCTGGCAGTTCGGTGATGTCGTCGACATCCATCGACGCCAGGCCGGGAAACATCGTGGCCAACCCAGCGCCCAAATGGCTTGGCCCAAACCGGTTGTAGCTGTACAGGTCGTCATAGAACAGCTGCTCCCGAGTCACACACATCGCGTGCGCGTGGTTGTCGAAGAGCAGGAACGTCACCGGCAGCTGATATTGCAACGCGGTGTGAATCTCCATGCCGTGCATGAAGAATGAGCCGTCCCCCGCGATGACGACGACGCGGCGACTCTGCCGTCTGCTCTTCGCGCGAGCGCTCATCGCGGCGAACGCCATGCCGACACCGGCGCCGAAGCTGTACCCCATCCCGCCCATGCCGAGCGCCACGATGAAGCGGCCGTCACGGCGGACCGGCAGATGGTGGATCGCGGACGCGCCGATGTTCCCCGCGTCGACGACGACGTCTACACGGTCAGGCATCGCAAAGTCGAGCGCCGTCATCGCATCGCGATAGCGGATCCCGGGACCACTGAACCGCGGCGGCTCTAGCTCTCTGCGCGGCACCTCGTCGGGCACACGCACGCCGAGCGGCCTGCCGTGCCCCGACAGGGCCGCGGTCAGCAGTGACAACGAGCCCCGCAGGTCGTCGGTGCGCACGTGGGTGCTTGCCACATACGGCGCTGCCGACCCGATCGACAGCACGGGAAGCGACGCCAGCACGTCGTCCAGGCCGGCGCGCGACGTCACGCTCATGCGGGTGCCCACCAGTAGGCACACCGCGCTGTCGGCGAGGGCGGTCGCGACCGCCGGGTGGCCCATCACTCCGGTGACACCCAGCGACGACGACGATCCCATCCCTGGCGTGCCTGCGACGTCCTTGGCGTCGGGCACGGTGGCGATCCTGGCGCGCAACATCGCCCGCAGCTGCTCGAGCTCGACGCGCGCGTCGTCGCGGGCGACCTGCTCACCGGCGATGATCGTGATGGGCCCGTCGGCGCGCCGCAGAGCACACGCGATCGCCTCTGGATCACCCAGCTGTGTCCCGGCCGATTCGAATCCGGCACCGTTGGGGCCGATCTCAGATTGCTGAATGTCCTTGGGTAGCAACAACACTGCCGGTCCACCGGTTCGTGCAGCTGCGATCGCCTCTGGCAGAGCCGAGACGATGTCTTCGGGCCGCACCACCCGCCGGCAGAACACCGACACCGCGGAGAACAGCGCCTCTGCGTCCAGCGCGCCGTTGCGGCCGCTGGTGTCCTGGAAGGAGCCAAGGCCGTCGAGCGTGGTCGGCGGTTGGCCGATCAGCGCCAGCACCGGCACCCGGCTGGCGAATGCCTCGCCCAGCCCCGGCACGGTGTTCAGGCATCCGCCGCCCGAGGTCGCGGCCACCACGCCGAGCCCGGCGCCGCTGCGGCTGTAGCCGTCGGCCATCGTGGCGGCGGAGAACTCGTGCTTGGCCAGCACCGCGGTGATGTCGTCGCGGAAGAAGGCGGCGTCGTAGAGGTCCTCGATATTGGCGCCGTCGACACCGAAGATGTAATCGACGCCACTCGCCGCGAGGTGCGCGACGATGTGATCGACAACCCGATGTCTGTTGGCCATTTCTCACCTGTCTTCCCGAGCCCCACCAGTGACACGACTCGCGACGGAGTTGGGTTCACTAAGTGGCCCGAATCACAGGTGTTTCTCGAGCAGGACCTTCCCGTTGTCGGGCGAAACCAGTTGCACGGCAGCGATTTCGTCCTTCTGCATCGGGGTTGTGGCACTTGGCAGCGCAGTAGCGCCGGACAATCCAAGCCACGTCGCGACCTGGGTGTGGCTACCATCACGGCCCACCACGACCATGCCCAGGTTCT
>JAVRPG010000235.1:0-3158 GCA_032162325.1 Mycobacterium sp.
GCAGACCGGGACCGCCGGAGTCCTGTGCCTGGCTGTACTCGATGGCGGTGTTGACCGCGGGCTCGAAGATCCAACCCTTGCCGTCGTTGCGGGCGTTCTGTTCGGCGGTGTTGTACACCTTCTCGAATACGCGCGGCACCGACACCACCAGCGTCGGCTTGAACACCCCGAACGTCGGCACCAGGTTCTTGATGTCGCTGGTGAAACCCACCGTGACCTTGTTGGTGAAACACGCTAGCGTGATCGCACGGGCGAGCACGTGCGCCAGGGGCAGGAACACGAGCATCCGCTCGCCCTTGGCCAGAAGCGTCGGGAAGCACACCTTGGCGCCGCGGAGCTCGTACAGCAGGTTGGAGTGGGTCAGCTGGCAGCCCTTGGGCCTGCCGGTGGTGCCCGAGGTGTAGATCAGCGTCGCGGGGTCGGCCGAGGAGATGCCGGCCAGGCGGTCGTCGAGTTCTGACGGGTCGACGGACTTGCCCGCCTCGGCCAGCGCGTCCAGCGCCGGTGTGCCCGACCCTTCGATCCGCAGCATCTTGCGCAGCTCGGGCAGCTCGTGTTCGAGGTGCTCGATCTTGTCGGCGTGCGCATCGGTCTCGGCGAAGATCAGCACGGCACCGGAGTCCTGCAACACGAACCGCACCTGCTCGGCCGAACTGGTCTCATAGATCGGCACCGTCACTGCACCCGCGGCCAGGATGGCGAAATCGAGGATCGGCCATTCGTAACGCGTTGCCGACAGCACGGCGACCCGGTCGCCGGGCTTGACGCCCTCGGCGATCAAACCCAATGCGGCCGAACGGATCTGGGTTGCCGCCTCCTTGCACGTGACATCCGTCCACGCGCCGTCGATCAGGCGCTGGAAAATCACGTGGTCGGGATCGTCGCGTTCGTGGCTGAACACGGAACTGACGACGTTGTCGTGCTCACCGACGGTGAAGGTTGCGGGAACACTGTAGTCACGCACGATCTTGGCCTCTCGACTGGGGGCACCGCCCGCTTGCGGGGGACTACTCGGGGCTTTTGCCATTCCCAGCCTAGTCGGCCACCCTTCGCGGGTGGACCCGCATATGTGAAGCTTGGATGCCATGAACAGCATCCAGATCGCGGACGAGACCTTCGTTGCCGCCGACCCCGTCGAGGTGGGCAGGGCCGTCGCGGATCTCGCGAGCTGGCGGCGGTGGTGGCCCGACCTGCGGTTGACCGTGGTTGAGGACCGCGGCGCCGTTGGCCACCGGTGGACGGTGACCGGCGCGCTCACCGGGACCATGGAGATCTGGCTGGAACCCGTGCTCGACGGTGTCGTCCTGCACTATTTCCTGCACGCTGAACCGTCGGGTGTGGCGGCGTGGCAGCTGGCCAAGATGAACCTCGCGACGATGAACCATCGCCGCCGGGTAGCGGGCAAGAACATGGCGTTCGAGGTGAAGCGGACGCTGGAAGCGACGCGCCCGGTGGGGGTGTCACGGCTGGCCTGATACTTCGGCCAGACCCAGCAGGGGGAGGTAGATTTCTCACGTGGCGGACAAGACGGCGCAGACCATATATATCGATGCCGACCCTTCGACGGTGATGGACGTCATCGCCGACATCGGCTCCTATCCGGATTGGGTCGCCGAATACAAGGAGGCCGAGGTGCTCGAGGCCGACGCCGAGGGCTATCCCAAGACCGCCCGCCTGGTGTTGGACGCCGCCGTCCTCAAGGACACCATGGTGTTGTCCTATGACTGGCCGTCCGACCGCGGATCGGTGAAGTGGAGCCTGGTGTCCAGCTCGCTACTCAAGGCGCTTGAGGGCTCATATCGCTTGTCGCCCAAAGGATCCGGCACCGACGTCACCTACGAACTGTCGGTAGACCTGATCATTCCGCTGATCGGCCTGCTCAAGCGCAAGGCCGAGCGCAGGCTGACCAACACCGCATTGAAGGACCTCAAGAAACGAGTCGAGGCTGAGTGAGCTTGATCGTGCGGCCGAAGCCGCAACCGCCGGCCGCATCAGTCTCTTCGTCGGCAAGGGCGGGGTAGGTAAGTCAACGTTGGCCACCGCCACCGCGGTGCGCGATGCGCGCGCCGGGTTACGGGTGCTGATCGTCTCTACCGACCAAGCGCATTCGATCGGCGACGTTCTGGGCACCGCCGTCACGCCGTCGGGCCTGCGCGAGCCCACCCGGGTGCTGGCCGACGACGCCGACGCCGGCGGCGGGTTCCTCGACGCGCTTGCCCTGGACACGCTGGCGCTGCTGGCGGCGCGGTGGCGGGAGATCGCCGATCTGTTGTCCGGCCGTTTTCCCGAGTCTGACCTGGGAGACATTGCCCCAGAAGAACTTTCGGCGCTGCCCGGCATTCAGGAGGTGCTGGGCCTGCACGAGGTCGGCGAACTGGCCACCTCGGGGCAGTGGGATCACGTCGTGGTGGACTGCGCGTCGACCGCCGATGCGCTACGGATGCTGACGCTGCCCGCGACATTCGGGCTGTACCTGGAGCGCGCCTGGCCGCGGCATCGGCGGCTGTCCACCGGCGGCGACGACGCCCGCACGGCGGCCGTCATCGCGCTGCTTGAACGCATCAGCGCAGGGACCGAACAGCTGGGCTCGCTGCTCACCGATGGCGAACGGGTCAGCGCATACCTGGTGATGACGGCGGAACGGGTGGTAGCCGCAGAGGCGGTCCGCACCATGGGCTCGCTGGCGCTGATGGGTGTGCAAGTCGGCGAGCTGATCGTCAATCAGATTCTGGTTCAAGATGATTCGTACGAGTACACCAATCTTCCCGAGCACCCCGCGTTCGACTGGTACTCCGAACGCATCTCCGAGCAACGAGCGGTGCTCGACGAGTTGGACACCACCATCGGTGATGTGCAGCTCGTACTGGTCCCGCACCTCGCGGGCGAACCGATCGGCCCCAAGGCGCTCGGTGAGCTGCTCGACAGCGCACGGCGGCGCGACGGGTCACCGCCGCCTGGGCCGCTGCGGCCGATCGTGGACCGCGAATCGGGAACGGGACTCGAAGCGACCTACCGGTTGCGGCTAGAGTTACCGCAGGTCGACTCCGCCGCCTTGACGTTGGGCCGGGTCGACGACGACTTGATCATCGGTGCCGGCGGCATGCGGCGCCGGGTTCGGCTGGCATCCGTCCTGCGGCGGTGCACCGTGGTGGATGCGC
>JAVRPG010000236.1:0-3651 GCA_032162325.1 Mycobacterium sp.
CGATGTGCGTGCGGGCGCGCAACACCATCACCAGCCCGACTGCTGTGACGAAGACCGCACCCTTCGGCCAGATACGACCGTCGTGGACACAAGCCGATGCGACGAGCGCGGCACCGACCGCCGCGGCACCCGCTGAACCGATCACCAGTGCGCTCAGAGTGTGGTGTGCGGTGATCGCGCGGGGCGTCTCTGAGGCGCTGCCATCGTCTGCACGATGATCCGAACTCGGCATGGAGGGCGTCAAACCAGCCGCCGCGATGGACAACCTCGCCGCCACACCGAGAGTGCCCAGAGACAGCGCCGAGAGCACCGCACCCGTCGTCGCGACCGGCAATGTCCAGGCGACGCCGCAGGCGGCCGCCGAGCCTGTCAAGGCGGTGAACGTTGCCAGAGCCGTTAAACAGATTTCGCCGCCGTGGGTGACGCGAAGCAGCAGGATCGACGTCGAGCACGCTACCGCGGCTGCGAGCAATGAGTTGGCCATCGACGGGCCGCCAGGCACAGCGAGAAAGCCCGCCGCGGCGGCGAACACGACGGCGACGGCGCTCAGCGTGACGCAGAGGATCGGGTCTGGGTGGGCGCGTCGCACGGCTGCCGCTCCGATCGCAGCCGCGGCCGCGATGGCGCCGCCCGTGACGACATGACCGGTCGCATGGGTGACGACGCCGGACCAGACCAACGCTGTCGCGCCGAACACGGCCGTGCACAGGCATGCCGCGGTCGCCATGACCTGCGTTGGCACACAGCCAGTGTCAACGGTGTCGACCACCGTGCGCCATCGATCGTCTTGGACCCATTCGGGCGCGGGCGTGGCCGATGTCGTGAGCAACAAGAGTTCGCCGTCGCGAATACCGTTGTCGTGCAGGCTTACCGACGTATCGAGCCGCTCTTGGCCCACCCGCGAGAGATGCCAGTGTCGTCCCTCGTCGACGGCGACTCTACCCCGGTGGACGAGGTCGACGATTGATGGCAATAGCAGGCCGACCGGCGTTTCGCTCGGTAACGCGAGATCCACGGTGTGTGGCCCATGCTGAACCGATAGCCGGCACAGTGGATCAGGCATCGCATCACCCCCCATATGACGCCCGCGCAATCACCGTAGCTCGGTGTGCGCGCATGGTTGCGCAGCAATTTCGCTGCCTGTGGATGGAACGAAACAGGGCAGCGCAGCGTCCTTCAGACGATGGACTTCTCCCGTGAACCGCGACTTCCCGCTCCGCCCGTGGCTGAGGGTGACATCACGCTGGAGGCGCCGCCTGAGGTTCCGAAGGCCTTGCCCGCAAATCCGATTGCTCGCCTGTTACCGGTGGCCATGCTCGTCGCCACCGGCGGCATGATGACGCTGTACTTCACTTCTGGCACGGCGACAACCCGTGGTCCCATGTTCATGTTCTTTCCCGTCATGATGTTGGCGTCGGTCCTCGGCTCGCTCGCATACGGAACCCGTGGCACCAACCACACCGCCCAGCTGAACGAGGATCGGCGCGACTACCTCGACTACCTCGACGCGTTGGATCAGACCGCTGCCGAAACGGCGACCGACCAGCATCGCTCGCAGCACTGGGTGCATCCCGAACCGGAGGCGTTGTGGACCATGACCGGTGGCCGACGAATGTGGGAGCGCGGGAGCGACGATCCCGACTTCTGCCACATCCGTGTCGGCCGCGGCGACCAGCTGCTCTTCACCACATTGGTAGCGCCCCAGCTCGGCCCGATCGATGCGCTGGATCCGGTGACTTCGTCGGCGTTGCAGCGCCTGATCCGACGCAGATCGGTGGTCGCCGACGTGCCGGTAGCGGTACCACTGCGGTCATATTCGGCGATTGCCGTCGACGGAGATCCGCCCGCCGCACGGGCACTGCTTCGCGCGATGGCTTGTCAACTGGCGGTCCTGCACAGCCCCGAGGATGTCCGGATCGCCGCCGTGGTTGGTCCTACATCGGCGGCCGAATGGGAATGGCTGAAATGGCTTCCCCACCATCAGCATCCGTGTCTGGTTGACGCACTCGGACCGGCCAGGATGACGTACCGCAGCCTCGGTGAGGCGATGATCGGTTGCAGGCCGATGGACGATGGTGAATTACCTCATGTGGTGATCATCGCCGACGGATACGCGACAAGCGAGCCTGTCACCGCCGGGCCGGGGACCACCGTCCTCGAGGTCGGCGCGCAGCCGCGTGAGGCGTCCACCGGACGGAGCCTGCACCTGCGCGTCGACGGCGAGAGCGTGTCGGTGCCCAGCGACACCGGGGACGAAGTGCTCGCGCGTGCGGACAGGCTGACATCGACTCAGGCCTCGGTGTGCGCCCGGCGGATGACTGCCTACCGACCCGTCTCGGTCGACGCAACCAGACACACCTCGCCGGCGATGGACTGGCCTGAGCTGATGGGCCTCGACGATCCCGGCAGCATCGACCCTGCGCGGCGCTGGGGTGCACGGCGGGGCAGGCAGCGCCTTCGAGTGCCGATCGGTGTGTCCGAACACGGCGACCCTGTGGAACTCGACATCAAGGAAGCCGCGCGAAACGGCATGGGACCTCATGGCTTGTGTGTGGGCGCCACCGGCTCCGGAAAATCAGAGTTATTGCGCACGTTGATCCTCGGCATGATTGCGGCCCATCCTCCTGAGGTTCTCAATCTCGTGCTCGTCGACTTCAAGGGCGGTGCGACGTTTCTGGGCCTGGACCGGGTACGTCATGTGTCGGCGATCATCACCAACTTGGCCGACGAGGCGCACCTCGTCGCGCGGATGCATGATGCGCTTGCCGGTGAGATGAATCGCAGACAGGAACTGCTCAGGGCCACAGGCCACTTCGCGAACGTCGCCGACTACGAACTCGCCCGATCCCAAGGCCTCACCGCGCCACCCCTGCCCGCGCTGTTCATCGTAGTCGACGAGTTCTCCGAATTGCTCAGTCAGCACCCCGATTTCGCCGAGTTGTTCGTGGCGATCGGACGGCTGGGACGCTCGCTGGGCATGCATCTGTTGCTGGCCAGCCAACGGCTCGACGAGGGCCGGCTGCGCGGGCTGGAGACGCATCTGTCCTATCGGATATGCCTGAAGACCTTCTCCGCCAGCGAATCCCGGGCAGTGCTCGGGGTACCCGACGCATACCACCTTCCCAGTTCGCCGGGCGCGGCGTATCTGAAGACCGCGTCCGGAGAGTTGGTGCGATTCCAAACCGCCTTCGTGTCGGCGCCGCACGAGAGGCCCAGCATGGCGCGGCGTCCTGACGCACCGGGCACGCCCCGGGTATTCACTGCGGCGGCCGCCGGCAGGGTGACTGAGCATGCAGAACATGGAGCCCAAGAGGTCGGCGTGCGGACGAGGACCCTGATGGACACCGTGCTGAATCGATTGGCGGGCCACGGGATGCGTGCACATCCGGTTTGGCTGCCGCCGTTGGGGGAGTCGCCCGCAGTCGACGTTCTGATTCCCCGCACTCGAGCGGATCGTCCGCTGTCGGTACCGATCGGCTTGGTCGACTGCCCGTACGATCAGCGCCGCGATGTGTTGACGGTCGACTTGGCCGGGGCGGCAGGCCATGTCGCGATCGTGGGCGCACCGCAATCGGGCAAGTCGACGGCGCTGCGCACGTTGGTGATGGCAGTTGCGGCCACCCACGACCCGTCTGCCGCCCAGTTCTATTG